>NZ_PSUG01000050.1:0-28337 GCF_002931755.1 Rathayibacter sp. AY2B3
GAGCCGCGCTCGTCGGCTACGGCACCGCGGGCGGACACGTCCAGACCCGCCGCCGCCGCCCGGGCGCCACGGCCCCGGCCGCCGCGCTCCCCGTCATCGCGAAGCCGCCGATCCGCAAGCTCGCGAAGGACCTCGACGTCGACCTCCTCGAGGTGCAGGCCACCGGCCTCGCCGGCGAGGTCACCCGCGACGACGTCATCCGCCACGCCTCCCAGGCCAGCGTCTTCCGCAACATCCAGACCCCCGCCTGGGGCGACGACCGCGAGGAGCGGATCCCCGTGCGCGGCGTCCGCAAGGCGATCGCCGCGGCGATGTCGACGAGCGCGTTCACCGCACCCCACGTCAGCGTCTTCGTCGACGTCGACGCGACCCGCACCATGGAGTTCGTCAAGCGCCTCAAGAACTCGCCCGACTTCGCCGGCGTCAAGGTCTCGCCGCTGCTCATCATGGCCAAGGCGATCATCTGGGCCGTCCGCCGCAACCCCACGGTCAACTCCGCCTGGACCGACACCGAGATCGTCGTCCGCCACTACGTCAACCTCGGCATCGCCGCGGCCACCCCGCGCGGACTGCTCGTCCCCAACGTCAAGGACGCCCAGTCGATGAGCCTCCTCGAACTGGCCCAGGCCCTCGAGAAGCTCACCCTCGACGCCCGAGACGGCAAGACCACCGCCGCCGACATGCAGAACGGCACCATCACCATCACCAACATCGGCGTCTTCGGGATGGACACGGGCACCCCGATCCTCAACCCCGGCGAAGTCGCGATCATCGCCCTCGGCACGATCAAGCAGAAGCCGTGGGTCGTCGACGGCGAGGTCCGCCCCCGCTTCGTCACCACGGTGGGCGGCTCCTTCGACCACCGCGTCGTCGACGGCGACGTGGTCAGCCGCTTCGTCGCCGACGTCGCCAGCGTGCTGGAGGAACCGGCGCTGCTGCTGGATTGAGCGGATTCCTCCTTCGTCGTCATCCGCTCCGCGGTCGGCTATCGCAGGTGGTGCGTTCTGTAGAGCGGGTCGCGTAGCGCTACGGCGAATCGCTGTGTTCGATCGAGCGGCCTCCTCCTTCGTCGTCAGCCGCTCCGCGGTCGGCTTGGGGAGGTGGGCGCGTTTCGTGGAGCGGGCCGCGTACCGCTACGCCGAATCGCTGGAACGCGATTCGTCGGTTCGCTCGGCCCTGCGGGCGAGCCGGGGGCGGAGGAGACTCGGCCCTGCGGGCGAGCGAGGGGCGGAGGAGACTCGGCCCTGCGGGCGAGCGAGGGCAGAGGGGGCCCGGCCCTGCGGGCGAGCGGGAGACGGGGCAGGACGTCAGCTGAGAGGGGTGGCCCTGAGCCGTCGAGCGAGGGCGGGTGCTCTCAGCTGAGGTTGCGTCGGGCAGGGGGGCCGCCAGGGCGAGCGCGGTGGCCGGTCAGCGCGGGGGGACGGCGAAGGAGTGCAGGGCGAGGGCGTCGCTCAGGCGGGCGGCGACGCGGGCGCCGCGGACGCTGGTGCCCTGGGGGTCCAGCGGTGGGCTGACGACCGCGGCGCCGAGGCGGCCGGGAGCGGAGAGGACGAGGGCGCCCGAGACGCTCGACTTGGCGGGGACGCCGACCGCGCGCATCCAGCGGCCCGAGCCGTCGTAGACGCCGCACGTCGCCATGACCGCGACCACATCGCGCGCGACCGAGGCCGGCACGACCCGCTCGCCGGTCCCCGGGTGCACGCCGCCGAACGCGAGCGTGGCGCCCATCGCGGCCAGGTCGCGGACGTCGACCAGCACGGCGCAGGCCCGCGCGTACGCGGAGACGGCGTCATCGGCGCCGCGGTGCAGGGTGCCCTCCGCGCGCATCAGATGCGCGAGGGCGTGGTTCCGGTCGCCGAGCAGGTGCTCGTCGGCGGCGACGCTCTCGTCGACGGAGAGCCGGCGGCCGGCGAAGGCGGAGAGGCCGCGGAGGATCCGCTCGCTCCGGCCGTCGGCGTCGCCCCCGTCGACCAGGGCGGCGGTCAGCAGCGCTCCGGCGTTCACCATCGGGTTCGGCGGGCGCCCGGTGCCGCTCTCGAGCTTGAGGGCGTCGAAGGCCTCGCCGGTGGGCTCGATGCCGACGCGATCGAGCGCGTCGCCACCGGTGTCGAGCAGGGCGAGCGCGAACAGGAACGGCTTCACGGCCGACTGGATGCTGAACTCCGCCTCCGCGTCGGCGCTCGCGCGGACGGAGCCGTCGGGCAGGACGAGCGCGATCCCGCAGAGACGGGGATCGGCGTCCGCGAGCGCGGGGATGCTGTCGTCGACCTCGCCCCCGTCGTCCGGCAGCACCTCCCGGCGCAGCGCCTCGAGGTCGTAGGCCAGGGGATCGGGGAGCGGGCTCATCCGTCCACTCTGTCAGGGCGGGGAGCCCGTCGCGTCCGGGGCCTCAGGAGAGCCCGAACTCCGCGTCCAGCGCG
Organism: Rathayibacter sp. AY2B3; assembly: GCF_002931755.1. Lineage (NCBI taxonomy): Bacteria > Bacillati > Actinomycetota > Actinomycetes > Micrococcales > Microbacteriaceae > Rathayibacter > Rathayibacter sp. AY2B3. The sequence goes on from NZ_PSUG01000050.1 coordinate 2,421, forward strand.
TCCAGCTCCGCGGCGAACGACGCGCGCAGACTCTCCTTCTCGTCGGCGGGCAGCCAGGAGGCCTCCGCCCCGGTGAGCGCCATCGCGCGCAGCTGCGCGGCGGTCGCGCCGATCGGGCCGGCGGCGAGACGGTACTCGTCCGCGAGTGTGGTCGGGAACATCCCGGGATCGTCGGAGCACGGCACGACCCGCAGCCCTGCGTCGAGCATCGCCCGGATGGATGCGCGCCGCCAGGGCCGCCACGAGCGGCGCGAGGTCGTCGAGGCGACGGTGAACACCACGCCCTGCTCGCGGACGCGCTCGACGACGGCGGGGTCCTCGAGGACGAAGTAGCCGTGGTCGATCCGGTCGCAGCCCAGCAGGTCGAGGCAGGTCGTCGTGTTGGCGGCGGTCGGGGCGTGCTCGGAGGAGTGGGCGGTCCGGCCCAGGCCGGCCTCCCCGGCGAGGCGGTAGGCGTCGGCGAAGCGCTCGGGCGGACCGGCCGTCTCGAGGTTGTCGAGCCCGATCCCCGCCACGTACTCGTGGGGGTGGCGGACGACCTCGCGGACCAGCTCGAGTGCCTCCTCACCGCTGCGGCTGCGGTCGATGCCGGCGATCATCCGCCCCGTCATGCCGAAGTCGCGCTCGGCCATCCTGATGCCCTCGGCGTACGCCTCGACGCTGCCGCGGTAGCCGAGCCCGGCGAGGTGCTCCGGGACGCCGTCGAAGAACAGCTCGAGGTGGCGGGTGCCGCTCGTGCGGTGGGCGTCCTCGAACGCCTCGTGCACGATCCGGGTCAGGTCCTCGGGGGTGCGCAGCAGCTGCACCACCCAGTTCGAGACCTGGAAGAGCGAGTACGACACCGCGGGCTCGTCGGCGGAGCGGCCCTGGGGCACCGGGATCACGGTGTCGCGGTAGAGCGCCGGGTCCGGGGGCAGCGAGTTGATGTCGGCGAAGATCCGCTCCGGCTCGGCAGGCAGGGCGAGGCCCTCGCGGCGGGCGAGCTCGGCGAAGGTCGCGGGCCGCACGGTGCCGATGAGGTGGCAGTGCAGGTCGGCCTTCGGGATCCGGCGGATCCACTCGTCGGGCACGGCGGCGGTGGGGGTGGTGCTCATGGCGGTCTCCGGAGGTGCGGGATCGGACGGTCGGGACCCCGTGCGCGGGCGTCGCGCACGGGGCGGGCCGCTACTGGGCGGTGACCTCGCGGGCGAAGCGGTCGACCCACTCCGAGCGGGTGGGGACGAGCTCGGCGGGGTCGAGGGTGGAGTAGCCGGCGGCGGTCGGGTCGGCCGCGATGTCGCCGACGACGGCCGTGATGGTGTCGGGCACCTCGGCGGAGAGGTTCACGGGCAGGTCGCCGACGATCGCGGCGGAGGAGGTCTGCGCCTCGACCGAGAGCAGGTAGTCGATGAACTGCTCGGCGGCGTCGACGTTCGCGGCTCCGGTCGGGATCATCGCGCGGTTGGTCGCCATGTAGCGGCCGGTCGCGGGCGGGGTCCATCCGATCGGCTCGCCGGAGGCCACCAGGTCGGTGGCGAAGCCGCTGAGGGCGTCGGCGGCGACGATCTCGCCCTGCGTGAGCAGGTTCGTGACCTCGGTGGAGGAGCTGTAGAACTGCAGCACTCCGGGGGCCCAGTCGGCGAGGGTGCTGAGGGCCGCGTCGATGTCGTACGGGCCGGAGCCCTCGGTCGCGGCGACTCCGCTGACCATCAGCTGACCCGCGGTGACGGAGATGTCGGGCAGCGCGACCTTCCCGGCGTTCGCGGGGTCGGAGTAGACCGACCACTGCGCCGCCTGGTCGGCGCTGAGGGCGTCGGTCGAGTAGAGCGTGCCGTTGAGCTGGTAGCTGTAGGCGGGGCCGAGGTAGGACTCCTCGGTGGCGAAGGCGGCGACGTCGGCGAGAGCGGGCACCGAGGCCGCGTCGACCTGCTGGAACAGGTCGTCCTTCTGCCCGAGCGCGGCGTAGTAGTCGCTGAGGAGCATCACGTCGACGCCGGGGTCGTCCCCGCCGGCCAGCTGGAGCTGCGAGAGGCGGTCGGAGTTGGAGCCGGTCTCGACCTCGACCTCGATGCCGGTGGCCTCGGTGAACGGGTCGATCACGGCCTCCTGGAACTCCTCCACGCCGAAGGGGAAGGTGCTGACCACGAGCGACTGCGCGTCGGACTCGTCGGAGGAGCCGGAGCCGGAGCAGCCGGCCAGGGCGAGGGCGCCGATGACGGCCCCCGCGGTGAGGGCGAGTGTGCGCCGGGCGGTGGTGCGGGACATGGCGGGTCCTTTCGGGGGGCGGTGCGGAGGCGGCCGCGGTGGAGGAGGAGAGCGGTGCGGTGCAGGAGGGAGCAGGCGGTGCGGGGCGGGAGGTGCGGGTCGGGAGGAGCGAGCGGCGGGAGGACCGCGGCGGATCAGGCCGGGACGTCGGCGGCGAGCGGCACCAGCCGCGCGGCCGGCGCCGAGACCACGACGGCGTCGCCGGGGGAGAGCGCGGCCGATCCGTCGGCCCGGACGTCCGACACCAGGCGCACCGGGGCGCCGGAGGGGTCGGACGCGGCCACGGTGACCAGCACGTCGACGCCGCGGTAGGCGACGTCGACGACCACGCCGTCGAGCGCGAGCCCGGGCGAGGCGGGGGCCGCCGCCGACACCGCGAGGTGCTCGGGCCGGACCGTCGCGAGCGACCCGTCCGCGAGGACGAGGAAGTTCTCGTAGCCGAGGAAGTCGGCGACGAAGCGGTTCGCGGGGGAGCCGAAGACGGCGCTCGGGGCGCCCTGCTGCATGATCCGCCCGGCGCGCATCAGGACCATCTCGTCGCTCATCTCGAGCGCCTCGTCCTGGTCGTGGGTGACGAGCACCACGGTCAGCCCGGTCTCTGCCTGGATGCGGCGGATCTCGGAGCGCATCTGCACGCGCAGCCGGGCGTCGAGGTTCGACAGCGGCTCGTCGAGCAGGAGCAGCCGCGGCCGGATCGCGATGGCCCGGGCGAGCGCGACCCGCTGCTGCTGGCCGCCGGAGAGCTTCCGCGGCCGGCTGGCGGCGAGGTGCGCCAGGCCCACCATCTCGAGGCTCTCCACGACCCGGGCCTGCCGCTCCGCCCGCCCGACTCCGCGCAGCTTCAGTCCGTAGCCGACGTTCTCGGCGACGCTGAGGTGCGGGAAGAGCGCGTACGACTGGAACACCATGCCGAGCCCGCGCTTCTCCGGGGGGAGCTTCGTGCTGTCCAGGCCGTCGATGAGGATGCGGCCGGAGCTGGGGGTCGAGTAGCCCGCGAGCATCCGGAGCGAGGTGGTCTTGCCGCAGCCGCTGGGGCCGAGCAGGGTGGTCAGCCGCCCCGCGGGGATCGCGAGATCGATGCGGTCGACGGCGGTGAAGTCCCCGAAGACCTGGCTGACGGTGACGAATTCCGCTGCGGCGCTCATCGGTTGATGCCTCCGAAGATCTGGGCGAAGCCGACGCTGCGCTCGGCGAGGAACGCGATGACGACGGTCGCCGCGAGGATGAGGGTGGAGGTGGCCGCGACCATCGGGTCGTAGCTCTGCTGCACGTAGTCGAGCATCGTGACGGGCAGGGTCCTGGCGTCGCGGCTCTGCAGCAGGAGCGACAGGGGGACGTTGTTGAAGGACGTCACGAAGCCGAGCAGGGCGGCCGAGAAGACGCCGGGGCGCAGGATCGGCAGCGTGATCGTGAAGAAGGTGCGCAGCGGTCCGGCGCCGAGTCCACGGGCGGCCTCCTCCAGCGCCGGGTCGCTGGTGGCGAGCGAGGCGCCGGTGACCCGCACCGCGTAGGGGAGCAGGAGCGCGGTGTGGCCGACGAGGAGCACGGCCGCGTTGTCGACCTTGAGCGTCACGACGAGCTGCTGGAACAGGGCCAGCCCGACGACGAGCTCGGGCACGATCAGCGGCGAGAGGAAGAGCCCCTCGACGATCCCCTTTCCCGGGATGCGCCCGCGGTAGACGGCGAGGGTGGCCGGGATCCCGAGCAGGAGCGCGATCGCCGTCGAGAGGACGGCGAGCTGAGCGCTGGTGGCGAGCGACTCGAGGAACGGGTCGTACGAGAGCGCCTCGCCGAACCAGCGGAACGAGAAGCCCTCCGGTGGGAAGCGCAGCGTGGATCCGGCCGTGAACGCCGTGGCGACCACGAACAGGATCGGCACGATCATGATCATGTAGCCGGCGACGGCCAGGGTCGCGGCGACGGGGCGGCGGGTCCTCACGAGACGGCCCCCCGGCGGGCGACGAGCGAGGAGAGCCCGGAGACGAGGAAGACCAGGATCGTCATCACGATCGCCGTGGCCGACGCGCCCGCCCAGTCGATCGTCACGCTCGAGTACGAGAACAGCTGGGTGCTCAGCATCCGCTGCGAGGACCCGCCGAGCAGGTACGGGGTCGTGTACGCGGTCACGGAGCCCGCGAAGACGAGTGTCGCCGCGACGACGACGCCGGGGAGCGAGAGCGGCACCACGACGTCCCAGAAGGTCCGGGTCGGGCTCGCCCCGAGGCCGCGGGCGGCGTCGTCGAGCCCGGCGTCCACCTGCGAGACGGCGGAGTAGCAGGAGATGATAGCGAGCGGGAGGAACAGCTGCGTGAGGCCGAGCACGATCGCCAGCTCGGTGTAGAGCAGCTGGGGCGCCTCGTCGACCAGGCCGGTGGCGACGAGGAGCTGCCCGATCGCGCCGTTCGAGCCGAGGACCACGAGCCAGCCGAAGGTGCGCACCACGTTGCTGAGCAGCAGCGGGAAGATCGCGAGGGCCAGCAGCACGCCCGCCCAGCGGGAGGTGGAGCGGGCCAGCAGGTAGGCGATCGGGAAGCCGAGGACGACGCAGATCAGCGTGACGACGAGGCCGATGCCGACGGTGCGGCCGATGATCCGCAGCTCGTACGGATCGGTCAGCATCTGGCCGACTCGCGCGATCACGTCCGCGGCCGTGGCGCCGGGCGGTGCGAACAGCATGACGAGCGACGGGACCACGAAGAACAGCAGCAGGAACGCGAGTCCCGGCAGGAGCAGGAGGGGAGCGGATCGTGTCCTCACGGGTGGCTCCTTCCGAGGCGAGCGGTGGCCGGCTGCGGATGTAACCGGTTGCATCGACCCTACGGGTGCGGCGGTACCCGGTCTGCGTCGCCCGTGTAAATTCCGTGTTTCGGAATCCGGCACTGCTTCGCGCCGCCGGTGCGACCGGTTGCAGGCGCGCCCCTATGATCGCGGGAGGACCGCAGGGAGGAGCCGGATGGCCACGCTCGCCGACGTCGCCGCCCTCGCCGGCGTCTCGAAGGCCACCGCCTCGCGCACGCTCTCGCGCCCGGAGGTCGTCTCGCCCGAGACGGCCGCCCGCGTGCTGACCGCGGCGGCCAAGCTCGGCTTCATCCCGAACTCCGCCGCGCGCCAGCTCGCCCGCGGCCGCACCGGCGTCGTGGCACTGGTCGTCCCCACGCTCGACAACGCCTTCTTCACCCCGATCATCGGAGGGGCGCAGCGCCGCGCCGACGAGGACGGCCTGCAGCTGACCGTCGCCGTGCACCCGCTCGAGGCCGTGCGCGAGCTCGGCGCGTTCGACCGGCTCTCGAGGCAGGTCGACGGCTTCATCGTCGTCGCTCCCCGCGGCGGGGACGAGCTGCTGCTGGCGGCCGGGTCGCACAAGCCGACCGTGCTGGTGGACCGCGAGGTCGACGGTCTCGCCTCCGTCGTCGCCGACACGGCCGCCGCGTTCGGGTCGCTGGTGGCGCGCTTCGCCGCCGACGGGCACGAGCGCGTGCTCTACCTCGGCGGGCCGGAGGGCTCGTGGCAGGACAGGCAGCGCACCGCGGCCGTGCACGAGGCGGCGGCGAGCGGAGGAGCGGAGCTCACGGTGCTCGGTCCGTTCCCGGCCACCTTCGCGGCCGGCGTCTCGGCCGCGGCCGCGGTGCGCGAGTCCGGAGCGACGGCGGTCGTGCCCTACGCGACCGCGCTCGGGCTCGGGGTGCAGTACGCGCTGCTGGCCTCCGGCGGTCTCCCGGAGCGGCTCGTGGTGAGCTCGGAGCGGTCGATCGTCGACGCGCTCGGGCTGGTGGGGGTGCCGGCGGTGGACGTGGACGGCGAGCAGCTGGGCCGGGCGGCCGCGGAGCTGCTCATCGAGCGCCTCGCCCGTCGTGACGCCCCTCCCGAGCGCCGCCGCCTGCCGGTGCCCGTGCAGTGGCCCGCGGGCTGAGCCGGGACGGTTCTCGACCGGCCCCGCAGGACCGCGCGGCTCCGGGAAGCCGGGCGCGGTCCCGCGGGTCGGACGCCGCTACGCCGTGAGCGCGACCGCCGTCCACGAGACGGGCGGGAGGGTCAGCGTCAGCACGCCGTCCTCGAGCGACGCCGGGGCCTCGCGCAGGCGCACGCGGTCCTGGTCGTCGCGGGTGTTCTTGGCGTAGGGGTCCTCGTCGAACAGGGCCACCGCCTCCGCGACGCTCGAGACTCCGAGGCCGCTGACGTCGACGGTGACCTCGATCGGCTCCGTCTGCGAGCGGTTCACCAGGAAGACGGCCGCGCGGCCCTCGTCGACGGTGGCGACGGAATCGATGAGCGGAGCGTCGCCGTGGCGGGCGGTCGAGTAGGTCCCCGCGTCGATCCGGGGGCGCAGCACCGAACCGGAGGCCAGGCGCGCCGTGGTCGAGAACGGGAAGAACGTGGTCTGGCGCCACGCGGCTCCGCCCGGCTCGGTCATGATCGGCGCGATCACGTTGACGAGCTGCGCGAGGGAGGCGGAGGTGACCCGGTCGGAGTTCTTCAGCAGCGTGATCATCAGGTTGCCGAGGACGACGGCGTCGGCGACGGAGTAGACGTCCTCGAGCAGGCGAGGGGCGTAGGCCCACTCGCGGGTGCTCTGGTCGCCCTCCGCGTCGGCCTTCTCCTTGGCCTGCCACTCCTCGAGGTACCAGACGTTCCACTCGTCGAAGGAGAGCTTGATGTCCTTCGTCTTCTTGAGCTTGAACTTCACGTGGTCCACGGTCGCCGCGACCGTGGCGATGAAGTACTCCATGTCGAGGGAGGAGGCGAGGAAGGAGCCGAGGTCGCCGTCGTACTCCTGGTAGTAGGCGTGGCACGAGACGTACTCGACGTCGTCGTACGCGTGCTCGAGGACCACGCGCTCCCACTCGCCGAAGGTCGGCATCGACGAGCTCGACGAGCCGCAGACGACCAGCTCGAGCGAGGGGTCCGCGATCTTGAGGGCCTTGGCGGTGCGGGAGGCGAGCTTGCCGTAGTCGTCGGCGCTCATGTGGCCGACCTGCCAGGGGCCGTCCATCTCGTTCCCGAGGCACCACATCCGGATGTCGTAGGGCTCGGTCCCGCCGTTGGCGATGCGCTGGTCGGCGAGAGCGGTGCCGGCCGGGCCGTTCGCGTACTCGAGGACGTCGAGAGCCTCGAGGACGCCGCGGGTGCCGAGGTTGACGGCGTACATGATCTCGCTGCCGGTCAGCTCCGCCCACTTGGCGAAGTCGTCGAGCCCGACCTCGTTGGTCTCGAGCGAGTGCCAGGCCAGGTCGCGGCGGCGGGGGCGCTCGGAGCGCGGGCCCACGCCGTCCTCCCAGCGGTAGCCCGAGACGAAGTTGCCGCCGGGGTAGCGGATCGTCGTGGTGCCGAGCTCCTTGACCAGCTCGACCACGTCGAGGCGGAAGCCGTCCTCGTTCGAGGCGGGGTGGCCGGGCTCGTAGATGCCGTCGTACACGCAGCGGCCGAGGTGCTCGACGAACGAGCCGAAGAGGCGCGGAGTGACGGGGGCGACGACCGCGGCGGGGTCGAGGCTGATGCGCGCGGTGGCGGCGGGGGCGTCGGTCATGAGGGCCTTTCGGGCTTCGGGCTCCCGCAGCGGGCTCGGCGGCGAGCAGGTCTTTCTAACGTTGTACACGATGGTCCGCCCCGCCTCCGCTGCTGTCAAGAGCGGCACGGACCCCGCCGGCCTGGCCGCTCGCCGCTGCCGAGGGCGGAAGACCTCCTCACCTGTCGCGCCTCCCCGCCACTGCTCAGCGCACCTGTGCTCGACTGGGCGGGTGCCCTCCTCCGATGCCGTCATCGACGCCTGCTCCGAGCTCGCCGACCGCGCCGACGCCCTCGCGGCCGCCCATCCCCGCCCGCGCGCGTTCCTCGCGGCCGTCGCGAAGGAGGTCGCCGGCATCCGCAGCGCCCCGCTCGGCGCCCTCGACCTGGCGCACGGTGGCCGCAACCGGATCCGCGGCAAGGGGTTCCGCGGCCCCTACGACGACGGCACCCGCGGCCAGGCCCGGCACTTCGCCGGTGTCGCGGGCGCCACGCTCTACCTCGGCGGCCCGCTCGCGCACCTGTTCCTCCGCACCATCGGCGGCGACGTCCGCGGCTCGGCCGACGACCGGCTGACGACGCGGGCCGTGGAGTGGAGCAGGCTCCTCCGCCGAGGCGAGCTGGCCGTCGCGGACGCGGGGGCGTGGATCCGCCGCGAGATCTGCAGCAGCGGGAGCTGCGCCTAGCCTCTGGTCGACTCTCGGGCGACCACGGTGAACGCCGCCTCGTGCAGGGTCCCGGGGCCGGTGCGGGTGCCCTCGATCCGGGCCTGCAGGACCTCGACCGCGGTCCGCGCGATCTCGTCGCGCCCCGAGTCCACGCTGGAGAGGCTGGGGGAGGAGTAGCGCGCCTCGTCGATGTCGTCGAAGCCGATCACCGCCACCTCCTCGGGCACGCGGACCCCCGCCTCCTGAAGCGCCCGGACCGCGCCGAGCGCGAGGGTGTCGTTGAGCGCGAACACGGCGTCGAAGTCGAGGCCGGAGGCGAGCACGCGACGCATCGCCTCCGCGCCGCCGGAGCGCCGCCACGGACCCGAGACCCCGATCAGCCGCTCGTCGTAGGCGATGCCGGCCTCGGCGAGGGCGGCGCGGTAGCCCTCGAGGCGGAGCGACGCCGAGCTGACCGCGGCGTCGGGGTGGGTCCCGAGTGCGAGGATCCGGCGCCGGCCGGAGGCGAGCAGGTGGGCGGTGGCCGCGTGCGCCGCGGCGGTGTTCTGCATGGTGACGTGGTCGACCAGCCCGGTGAAGATCCGCTCGCCGAGCAGCACCAGGGGGAAGCCGACCGAGAGCGCGTCCGCGTCGCCGAGGCCCAGCGGACTGAAGAGCAGGCCGTCGGTGAGCTGCCGGCGCTCGCTCGCCAGCACGCTGCGCTCGCGCTCGGGGTCGCCACCGGTCTGCTCGATCAGCACCGTCAGCCCGCGCTCGTCGGCGGCGCGCATCACGCTGTCGGCGAGCTCGGCGAAGTAGGGGAGGCTCAGCTCGGGCAGGGCGAGGCCGATCACGCCGGTGCGGCCGCGGCGCAGGCTCCGCGCCGCGAGGTTGGGGCGGTAGCCCAGCTGGGCGATGGCCGCCTGCACGCGCGAGCGGGTGGCGGGGCGCACGTGCGGGTAGTCGTTGATCACGTTCGAGACGGTCTTGATCGAGACGTCGGCGGCGCGGGCGACGTCGTGCAGCGTGACGGCCACGGTCCTCCCTCCGCTCGGCCCTCACGCTACCCCGGGGCTCCGCTCCGGCCTGTCGCGGATCGACGCCGCGGCGGCGTGCGGGCGGGGCGCGCCGCCGGAGCGGGACGCGCCCCGCGGCCGATCAGGTGTACCAGCTGGGCTCGGGGACGGTGTCGAGCAGAGCGAAGGCGCCGACCTCGCGGCGCTTGTAGGGCAGCGGATCGTGCAGGGAGTGCGTGCGGAGGTTCCGCCAGTAGAGGTCGAGTCCGACCGAGCTCGCGGAGGCGCGGGCGCCGGTCAGCTCGAAGACGCGGGTCGCCGTCGCGAGGCCGTCCTCCACGATCCGCGCCTTGGCCGCGGCGATCCGCACGGCGATCTCGCCGCGGCGCCGGGGGGTCAGCTCCTCGCGCGGAGCGTGCAGCGCGGCCGAGAGCGCGGCCCCCGTCGCGTCGATCAGCGCCTCGTCGGCCCAGAGCCGGGACTGCAGGTCGCCGTATCCCTCGAGCACGTACCACTCGTCCCCGGCGCGCTCCTTGTCGTCGCCGCCGTACGGCCAGGCCCGGGTGCGCTCGCGCGTGTACTGCGCCGCGCGCTCGAGCGCTCCCTGCGCGATGCCGAGGTAGAACTCGGCGAAGATCTGCTGGATGACGGGCACGTTGAGGGTGTTGTAGACGAGCGGACGGTAGACCTTGTCGACGAAGCCGGCCGCCGCCGCCCACGGCACGCGGACGCCGCGGATCTCGACGGAGCCGGACTCGGTGAGCCGCTGGCCGAGGCTGTCCCAGTCGCGCCCGAAGACGATCCCCTCCTGATCGGTGGGCACGATCGCGAAGAGGTGGGTGTCCGTCCCCTCGAGCACCCCCTCGAGCACGGTCAGGTCGCTGACCACGCCGCCCGTCGAGAACGACTTCCGGCCGGTGAAGACCAGCTCGTCGCCCTCCTCCCGCACGGTGAGGTCGGAGTCGCGCGGGTTCACCGCACCTCCGTAGAGGAGGTCCCCCTCGGTCGCGAGCCGCTCGACCGCGATGATCTGCTCGGGGGTCCCCACGAGGCGCGCCGCCCAGGCCCAGAGGTAGTGGTAGCCGAGGAGCTGGCCGATCGAGCCGTCGCCGCGCGCGACGGTGCGGACGACGCGGAGGGCGGTGGTCCACTCCTGGGCGCCGCCTCCGTGCTCGGCGGGCCCGAGCAGCGTGACGAGGCCTGCCGCCTTGAGCAGGGCGACCTCGGCGAAGGGGGCGGCGCCGGCGCGGTCGCGCTCCAGGGCGTCGGTCGCGAGCACGGCGGAGACCTCCTCGGCGCGGGCGAGCCAGGCGTCGGGGGAGTCGGGCCGAGGGGCGGCCGACCAGCGCTCGGCGGCGGCGCCGATCGTCGTCGCGGCGCCGGCCTCGGTGGTCGTCGGTGCGGTGGTGGTCACGGTGTCCTCGTCTCGTCGGGGGCGGTGTGCAGCGACTGTGCCAGGGGCGAGGGGCCCGGAGCGAGGCGCGTGTCGCCGCGTGTCCGCGTGTGTCGGCGGATGACCGGCGGGCGCCTCCGCACGATTTTGACAATCGTTATCAATAGCGGTTAGCGTGGGAGCACCCGCCCGGCCCCTGACCCAGATCGGCACACCGTGAAGACCCGCCTCCTCGCCCTCACCGCCCTCCTCGGCGGCACCGCGCTCGCCCTGAGCGGCTGCTCCGGAGCGGGCAGCGCCTCCGACAGCTCCTCCGCCGCCGCCGCGGGCGGGCCCGTGAAGGTCGTCGCGTCGACGAACGTCTACGGCGACCTCGTCTCGAGCATCGGCGGCGACCTGGTCGAGGTGACCAGCATCATCGACAGCCCGGACAAGGACCCGCACGAGTACGAGGCCACCGCCCGCGACCAGCTCGCGGTGTCCGGCGCGACCCTCGTGATCGAGAACGGCGGCGGCTACGACCACTTCCTCGACACCATGATCAGCGCGGCCGGCACCGAGGCCCCCGTCATCACCGCCACCGTGATCGCCGGCCTGGAGGACGTCCACGACCACGCGGAGGAGGAGTCGGAGGGCGAGCACGAGCACGCGGAGTTCAACGAGCACGTCTGGTACGACCTCTCGGCGATGAAGGAGGTCGCGGGACGGATCGGCGACGAGCTCGCCGCGCTCGACCCCGACAACGCCTCCGCCTACTCCGCCAACCTCGCCACGCTCGACGAGGGGCTCGACGCCCTGATCGCCCGCGAGAGCGAGCTCAAGGGCACGCTCTCCGGCCGGTCCATCGCGATCACCGAGCCCGTCCCGCTGTACATGACCGACGCGCTCGGCCTGACCGACGCGACTCCGGAGGCCTTCAGCGAGGCGGTCGAGGAGGGCACCGACGTCCCCGCGACAACGCTGAAGGAGACGCTGGCGCTGTTCTCCGGCGAGGCCGTCGACGCGCTGATCTACAACGAGCAGACCGAGGGAGCGCAGACGGACGCGGTGCTCGACGCCGCGAAGGCCGCCGGGATCCCGGCCGTCCCCGTCACCGAGACGCTGCCCGAGGGCGACGACTACACCGGCTGGATGACCGCCAACCTCGACGCGATCCAGGGAGCCCTCTCCCAGTGAGCACCGACTCCCCGACCCGGCCCGCCTCCTCGGAGGCGGGCCCTTCGGCGTCCGTCCTGCGGCTGCGCGGCGCCGGACTCCGCTTCGGCGACCGCGAGCTGTGGAGCGGCGTCGACCTCGACGTGCGCGCCGGCGAGTTCGTCGCGGTGCTCGGCGCGAACGGCTCCGGCAAGACGAGCCTCCTGCGCGCGGTGCTCGGCCAGCAGCAGCTGAGCGCGGGGGAGCTGCAGCTCCTCGGCGAGCCCGTGCACCGCGGCAATCGGCGCATCGGCTACATCCCGCAGCAGAAGCTCGCCGACGAGGGCACGCCGCTGCGCGCCCGCGATCTGCTCGGGCTCGGGATCGACGGGCACCGGTTCGGCCTGCCCCTGCCCTCCCGCTCCCGGCGGGCCGCCGTCGACGCGCTGCTCGAGGCCGTCGGCGCCACCGCCTTCGCCGACGCCCCCATCGGCAGCCTGTCCGGAGGCGAGCAGCAGCGCGTCCGCGTCGGCCAGGCGCTCGCGGGCGACCCGGCGCTCCTGCTCTGCGACGAGCCCCTGATCGCGCTCGACCTCGCCCACCAGCGGGCGGTCAGCGAGCTGATCGACCGGCACCGCCGCGAGCGGAACCTCGGCGTCCTCTTCGTCACGCACGACGTGAATCCGGTGCTCGGCATGGTGGACCGCGTGCTCTACCTCGCCGGCGGCCGGTTCCGGATCGGCACGCCCGACGAGGTCCTGCGCTCGGAGGTGCTCAGCGAGCTCTACGACGCACCGGTCGACGTGATCCGCGCCCGGGGCCGGGTCATCGTGGTCGGCGCCCCCGACCACTCGCACGTGCACGAGCACGAGGAGGGGCAGTCGTGACGGACGTCTGGTCGCAGATCTTCGACTTCTCGGACTACGGGGCGCTGCTGGCGCTGCTGATGAACTCGGTGATCGCCGGCGCGGTCCTCGGAGTGGTCGGCGGGCTGATCGGCGTCTTCGTGATGTCGCGCGACATGGCGTTCGCGGTCCACGGGATCAGCGAGCTCTCGTTCGCCGGGGCCTCCGCGGGGCTGCTGCTGGGCGTCGGGGTCGTCGAGGGCTCGATCGTCGGCTCGCTGATCGCGGCCGTCCTCATCGGTGTCCTCGGCTCGCGCGCCCGCGACCGCAACTCGATCATCGCGGTGCTGATGCCGTTCGGGCTCGGCATCGGCATCCTCTGCCTGGCCCTCTACCCGGGGCGCAGCGCGAACAAGTTCGGCCTGCTCACCGGGCAGATCGTCGCGGTCGACGACCCGCAGCTCGGGTGGCTGATCGGCATCTCGGTGGTCGTCCTCGTCGGGCTCGCGCTGATCTGGCGCCCCCTCACCTTCGCGAGCGTCGACGCCGACGTGGCGGCCGCCCGCGGCATCCCCACCCGGGCGCTCTCGATCGCGTTCATGCTCCTGCTCGGCCTGGCGGTCGCCGTCTCGGTGCAGATCGTCGGCTCGCTGCTCGTGCTGGCGATCCTGGTGACGCCGGCGGCCGCGGCGCTGCGCCTCTCCGCCTCGCCGGTGGTCGTGCCGCTGCTGAGCGTGCTCTTCGCCGTCGGCGCCCTCGTGGGCGGCATCCTGCTCGCGCTGGGCGGATCGATCCCCATCAGTCCGTACGTGACGACGATCTCGTTCGCGATCTACGCGGTCTGCCGGATCATCGGCCGCGACGGCGTCCGGCGCTCCCGGCTCGCCGTCGGCGGGGGGCGGTAGCGTGGCCCGGGTCGTGCGGAGTGGAGGGGGTCCTGTGGTCAAGCGCAACACGTGGCAGCGCGAGGCGGTGCGCGAGGCCCTCGGGCGTCGCGAGGACTTCGTCAGCGCCCAGGGCCTGCACAGCGCGCTGCACGCCTCCGGCTCGCCGATCGGGCTCGCGACGGTGTACCGCGCTCTCTCCGACCTGGCCGTGGAGGGCGAGGCCGATTCGCTGCAGTCGCCCGAGGGCGAGAGCCTCTACCGCGCCTGCACACCGGGGACGCACCACCACCACCTGATCTGCCGCCGCTGCGGGCTGACGGTCGAGATCGCGGCCGACGAGGTCGAGGAGTGGGCGCGCTCGGTCGCGTCGCAGAACGGCTTCACGGACGCGCACCACGTCGTCGACGTCTTCGGGCTGTGCGCGGCGTGCACCGCGGAGCTCGCCGAGGCCTGAGGCCGGTCCGAGCGGGGGCCCGCCCGAGGGAGCCCCTCGATCCGCGTGCGGCTCAGGCCGGGAGGAACACGCCGATCGACCGGTCCTTCACCACGGAGCCGGCCGGCATCACCCGCCCGCTCATGGCGAGGTAGACGCCCGGCGGCAGCAGCTGCACGGCCGCCACCGCGGTGCCGAGGTTGAAGGCGGCGTCGCTGTCGAGCATGCGAGCGGGCTGCATCGCGCCGGTGAGGACGACCACCCGATCGCGGACGACGCCGAGGGCCTCGGCCGTCGCGGTCATCGTGTCGGTGCCGTGGGTGAGGACGATCCGGTCCTCCTCGGCGGCGAGCACCCGCTCGCGGATCAGGGCGCGATCGGCGTCGTCGAGCTCGAGGCTGTCCTTGGCGAGGACCTCCTCGATGCGGAACTCGAGCGTGGTGAGCACCGGGGCGAGCAGGCGCGGCACCATCGGGGAGCCGATCTCGAGCTCGCCCGCGAGCGAGTACTCCTTGTCGACGGTGCCACCGGTGGTGAGGACGAGGATGCGGTCAGTCACGCGATCAGACTAGGCGCCGCCTCCGACACCGGCACGTTCGTGCGCAGTGGCCGCGCCACCCGGCGGCGGCGGCTCGCATCCGGAACGATGGAGCGCATGACCTCCTCCTCCCCGTCCCTCCTCCGCACCGGCGCCAAGGTGCTCCTCGGCTCCGCCCTCCTCTTCGCGGGGGTGAGCCACCTCACCCGCAAGCGGGAGGAGTTCCAGGCGCAGGTGCCCGAGTGGGTGCCGCTGGACAAGGACGCGGTCGTGCTCGCCTCGGGCGTGGTCGAGATCGGGCTGGGCGCCTCGCTGGTGCTCGCGCGCCGCCGGGCGCCGCTGGTCGGAGCCGCGGCCGCCGCCTTCTTCACCGCGATCTTCCCGGGCAACGTCTCGCAGTGGGTGACGCGCACGAGCGCCTTCGGCCTCGACACCGACCGCAAGCGGGCCGTGCGTCTCGCGTTCCAACCGCTGCTGGTGGCGTGGGCGCTCTGGTCGACCCGGCGTCCGCGGGGCTGATCCCGCTCGGCTGACGACGCGGCACCGGCCCGAGCACCTGCCGCCCGCCGCGGAGGACTCCCCTCAGCCGCCGTCGTGCTGCGCCTCGGCCAGCAGCGGCGCGAGCAGCTCCTCGATCCGACGCCGGGCCCCCTCGGCGTCGCCCGCGGCGATCGCCCCGACCAGCTCGGCGTGCTGCCGGGCGTGCGGGTCCTCCTCGCCGACGACGTCCTCCTCCAGCACCGACTCGAACATGCCGGTGAGGCCGTCGTAGAGCTCGACGAACAGGTCGTTGTGGGTCGCCACGACGACGGCCCGGTGCAGCGCGGTGTCCGCGGCGATCCGCTCGGCGAGCTCCGGCGCCTCCCACGAGCGGGCCCGGCGGGCCAGCAGGGCGCGGAGGGCGGTGACGTCCTCGTCGGTCCGGCGCTCGGCCGCCAGTGCGGCGGTCGCTCCGTCGATCGCGAACCGCAGCTCGAGGCCCTCCCGTCGGGCGGCGCTGGGGATGCGGCGGCGCAGCGACTCGGCGAGCTGCGAGCGCGCGGTGACGAAGGTTCCGCGGCCCTGCTCCCGCCGCACGAGGCCCGCCTGCACGAGGGCCTGGACGGCCTCGCGGACGGAGTTGCGGCCGGCGCCGGTCCAGCGGGCGAGCTCGGCCTCCACCGGGATCCGCTCGCCGACGGCCCAGCGGCCGGAGCGGATCTCCTCGTGGAACAGCGCCGTCACGTGGTCGATCACGCTCTCGCGCTGGAACGGCGCCGCGGGGCTAGACTCGCCAGGATTCATCCCATCATCCTATCTCTCGAGGACTCCATGACCGCAGCACCGACGCTCCGCGCCACCGCCCTCCTGGCCCTCGCCGCCATCGCGATCACCGCGCTGAACCTCCGCACCGCCGTCACCGGCTTCAGCCCGCTGCTCGACACGATCGGCGCCGACCTCGGCTTCGGGCCCTCGCTCTACGGGGCGCTGGGCACGATCGTCACCGCCTCCTTCGCCGTCTTCGGCTTCGTCGCCGCGGCCGTCTCGCGCCGGATCGGCCTGGAGCGCACGCTCGCGATCGCGACGCTGGTGACCACGCTGGGCATCGCCCTCCGCGCGCTGAGCCCGAGCCCGGTCGCGCTCGTGCTCTCGACCGTCGTCGCCTTCGCGGGCGTGGGCACCACGAACGTGCTCATCGTGCCGATCGTGAAGCGGTACTTCGCCGAGCGGATCAAGACGGTCAGCTCGCTCTACCTGGCGCTGCTGCAGGTGGGCCAGTTCGTCGCTCCGCTGGTCGCGGTGCCGCTGGCCTCGACGGCGGGCTGGCGCTGGGCGATCGGGGTCTGGGCCGTGATGACGGCCGCGGCCTGCCTGCTCTGGGCGGCGCTCGCGGCCCGCGGAGGAGGCGGTGCGGCTCCGGCGGCCGCCGGCGGCCGTGTGGACGGGGCGTGGCGCACGCCTCTGCTCTGGGCGATGGTGCTGATGCTCGGGATGACCGGTCTGCACACCTACGGGATCATCACCTGGCTGCCGACGATCCTCGTCGATGCGGGCGCGGACCCGGCGCAGGGCGGGGCGCTGCTGGCGCTGTTCTCGGTGTTCGGCCTCGCCGCCGCCTTCGTGGTGCCGCCGCTGACGCTGGGGATGCGCAACCCGGTCGTGGTCGTAGTGGTGTGCTGCGCGCTGCTCGCCGTCGGCTACGCGGGCCTCGTCGTCGCTCCGCTGGAGGGGGCCGTGGCGTGGGTGGTCTGCCTCGGGCTCGGCGTCAGCACGTTCCCGATGACGCTGACGCTCGTGAACGCGCGGACGCGGACGACCACCGGCTCCTCGACCCTCTCCGGCGCCACGCAGGGGCTCGGCTACGGGCTCGCCTGCCTCGGCCCGCTGCTGATCGGCGTGCTCCACGAGGCGCAGGGCGGCTGGGGCGGCGCGTACGCGCTGCTGTTCGCCGGAGTGGCGGTGCTGCTGGTCAGCGGGATCGTCGCGTGCCGTCCGCGGTTCCTCGAGGACGAGGCGGCGCTGCGGCGGGCCTGAGCGCTCAGCGAGACGCGGCGGGGGCGAGCGAGGAGACGATCCGGCTCAGCCCGAAGCGCCAGGCCTTCTCGACGTCGCCGCCGAGGGTGAAGGCGCCCGTGATCTCCATCCCGATGAAGCCGCTCGCCCAGGCGGTCAGCGTGCGCGCGGCCTCGAGCGCCTCCTCCTCTCCCGCCAGCTGCGCGGTGACCTCCAGGAGGCGGGCGCTCGCCGCGTCGCGGAACTCCTGGGCGGCGACGGGCGTGCCGGGAGCCGGGGCCATCACGAGGAGGAACGCGGCCGGGCGCTCGCGGCCGAAGGCGCGGAGGCGGTCGGCGAGCGCGGCGGCGTCCTCGGCGTCGGCGACGCCGTCGGCGAGTGCGGCCAGGGCGTCCTCGGCGACGAGGCGGATCAGGGTCTCGCGTCCCTCGACCCGCTTGTAGAGGGAGGGAGCGCGGACGCCGACCTTCTGCGCGACCGCCTGCATCGTGACTCCCGCGAGCCCGTCGCGCTCGAGGAGCTCGCCGGCGGCGCGCACGATCGCCTCGACGGAGGTGCGGTCGGGAGTGGGCATGGGCCGAGTATAGCTATTGACAGTAGCCATGATGGCTAACTAGCGTAGCCATCATGGAACTCGGACCCCACCTGCGCCGCATCGGCACCGACATCGTCGCCGTCCACCTCGTCCACACCGACGAGGGCGTCACCCTCATCGACGCCGGGCTGCCCGGCCTCTGGCGGGAGCTCCTGGCCGAGCTGCGCGCGATGGGCCGCACCCTCGACGACGTGCGCGGCGTCGTGCTCACGCACGGCGACTCCGACCACGTGGGCTTCGCCGAGCGCCTCCGCCGCGAGCACGGCGTGCCGGTGCACGTGCACGCCGCCGACGCCGAGCGCGCGAAGGGCGGGCCCAAGCCGAAGACCGCGACGCCGGAGCTCCGCATCGGGCCGCTCCTCGGCTTCGCGGCCTACGCGCTGCGCAAGGGCATCGCGAAGGTGCCGCCCCTCACCGAGGTCATCGAGGTGCACGACGGGCAGACGCTCGATCTGCCCGGGGCTCCCCGCGTGATCGCGCTCCCGGGCCACTCCCCGGGGAGCATCGCCGTGCACGTGCCGGTGGCCGACGCGGTCTTCGTGGGGGACGGGATGACCACCCGCCACGTGCTCACCGGCCGCACGGGGCCGCAGCCCGCGCCCTTCACCGACGAGCCGGAGCAGGCGCTCGCGTCGCTCCGCGCGCTCCTGCCCACCGGGGCGCAGTGGGTGATCCCCGGTCACGGGGCGCCCTGGAGCGGAGGGGTCGAGGCGGCGGTCCGGCTGGTCGAGAGCGCCTGAGGCGTCGGGGCCTCAGGCGGCGGGGACGAGCTTCCAGCGGTCGGCGAGGATCTCCAGGCCCTTGTCGAACGTCGCCGACCACGCCGTGACGTCGTGAGCGCTGTCGGGCACCTCGAGATAGGTGGCGCTCATCCCGGCCGCGACGGCCGCGGCGTAGACGGTCTTCGCTCCGGGGAGGAAGGAGGCGTCGTTCGCGCCGACCCCGAAGATCGCGACGGTGCCGGTGTAGGGGGCGTTCTTCGCGAGGACGTTCACCGGCTTCGCGGCCTCGTAGGCGGCCTGGTCGCCGCCGAAGCCCTGCGCGACCGTCGCCGCCTCGCTGCCGAGGGTCGGCGCGAGCTCGCCCGAGGCGTCGACGATGTTGCCGAAGAGCGACGGGTGGCCGGCGCCGAGCTGGATCGAGCAGGTCCCGCCCTGCGAGAGGCCGCCGATCGCCCAGTGCTGCGCGTCGCCGAGCACCGGGAGGTTCGCACGGATCCAGTTCGGGACGTCGACGGTGAGGTAGGTGGCCGACTTCCCGAGCGGCGAGTCGACGCACATCGGGTTCTTGTCCGGATCGCCCAGCTGGTCGGGCGAGACGACGATCGGCGCGAGGCCGGCGTGCGCGGCGGCGTAGGCGTCGAGCGTCTGCTGGAACTTCTCGGTCGAGAGCGGATCGGAGGGCGACCCCGGCTGCCCCGAGAGCATGATCATCACCGGCAGCAGCGGCGGGGTCGCGGTGAGGGCGGCGGGCGGGAGGTAGACCACGGCGTCGCGGGCCGGGAAGCCCGACGCGGTGGCGGGGATGGCGACCGTCGAGACCGAGCCTGCGGTGGGCATCCCGGCCGGGGCGGTCCAGGTCGCGAGGTCCGAGTGCGGTCCGTCCGCGGCGGCGACCGGCACGGAGGAGTCGGAGTACGCGCTGATCCCGAGCGCGCTGCGCACCGTGGGGTACTGGCCGAAGTCGATGTTGACGGTCATCGCGGCCGCCGCGACGACGAGCACTCCGGCCGCGAGCGATGCGAGAACCCCCCGCGCGCGGCGGCGGGCGATCGCGTGCCCGAGGACGACCAGGGCGACGCCCAGCCCGCCGATCCCGAGGCCGATCGCGACCCGGGTGACCGGCGTGAAGTCGACGCCGAACGGGCCGTCGGGCCCGTCGACGAGGGCGGCCAGGGCGGCGCCGCCGATCAGGCCCAGGAGGAGGACGGCGACGGCGATCCCGCCGCGTCGGGAGCGTCCGCGGCGGGGTGCGCGGACGTGGGCGGCGAGCAGGAGGAGGAGCGCTGCGGCCGCGACCACGTAGACGGTGACGACGAGGGGGCCGGAGACGAGGCTCAGGTCGAGGAGAGAGGTCATGCGTCGATCCGGTCGGAGGGTGCTCGGGCGGGCGGGCGTCAGTCTGGCGGCGGTCTCTGGAGGAGAGCCGGGAGCGCTCGGGAGCGATTCTCCTCCCCGGGCGCGGATCCACCGAGCTCTCCACCGATCGGGCGCAACCCCGCGCGCCGCGCCGCCGCTCCCGCCTAGCGTGGGACTCCCGACGCACACCGCGCCCTCACGAAGGAGCCCGCACCATGACGCAGCACCCCCGCCTCGAGACCGCCTCCCGCGAGGCCCGCGCATGAGCCGCGGAGTCGCCGTCGTCACGGGCGGGACGGCCGGGCTCGGACGCGCCACGGTCCGCGAGCTCGCCTCCCGCGGCTGGGACGTCGCCGTGCTGGCGCGCGGCGAGGACGGACTGGCTGCCACGGTCGCCGAGATCGAGCAGAAGGGCCGGCGCGGGCTGGGCATCCCGACCGACGTGGCCGACCGCGAGGCCGTCGAGTCGGCGGCCGACCGGGTGGAGGCCGAGCTCGGCCCGATCGACCTGTGGGTCAACGACGCGATGGTCGGCGTCTTCGGCGAGTTCCTCTCGACCGAGCCCGCCGACTTCGAGCGCGCCGTGGGCGTCAACTTCTTCGGCTTCGTCAACGGAACCCGCGCCGCCCTCTCCCGGATGACCCCGCGCGACCGCGGGCACGTCATCCAGGTCGGCTCCGCCCTCGCGCACCGGGGCATCCCGCTGCAGGCCGCGTACTGCGCCTCCAAGTTCGGGGCCCGCGGCTTCACCGAGGCCGTCACCGCGGAGCTGCTGCACGCGAAGAGCCGCGTGCGCCTGTCCGAGGTCGACATGCCGGCGCTCAACACCATCCAGTTCAACTGGGTGAAGTCGCAGCTGCCGCACCACCCGCAGCCCGTGCCGCCGATCTACGAGCCCGAGGTGGGCGCGATCGCGATCGCCGACGTGGCCGACAAGCCGCGCCGCCGCACGTGGGTCGGCGAGCCGACCGCCGGCACCATCCTCGGCGACCGCTTCGCCGGGCGCTTCATGGACTGGTACCTCGCCCGCAGCGCCTTCGACGGGCAGCAGGCCCCCGACAAGACGGAGCCGATGCTCCCGAACAACGTCTACGAGCCGGTCCCCGGCGATCACGGCGCCCGCGGCCTCTTCAGCGACCGCGCGCACACCATGACGCCCCAGATCTGGATGATCCGCCACCGCGCCCTGAGCTACGCGGGGGCGGCCGCGGCCCTCGCCGCCGGTGCCGTGGGCGTCGTCTCGGCCCTGCGGAGGAAGTGACCGTGGTCGACGCCGTCGTCATCGGGGCGGGGCCCAACGGCCTCGCCGCCGCGGTCACGCTCGCGCGCGCCGGGCTCTCGGTCACCGTGCTCGAGCGCAACGCGACGATCGGCGGCGGCGCGCGCACGGCGGAGCTGACGCTGCCCGGCTTCCACCACGACGTCTGCTCGGCGGTGCACCCGATGGCGCTCGCGTCCGGGTTCTTCCGCGCCTTCGGGCTCGACCGGCGCATCGAGCTGGTCGTCCCCGAGATCTCGTACGCGCATCCTCTCGACGGCGGCCGCGCGGGCATCGCCTACCGCGACCTCGACCGCACGGTCGAGGCGCTGGGGCGCGACGGAGCGGCGTGGCGCGCCCTGATGGGACCTCTCTCCGAGCGGGCCGACCGCGTCGCGGGCTTCACCAACGACGCGCTGCTGCGGATCCCGACGGACCCGAGCGTGCTGATCCGCTTCGGCCTGCGGGTGCTCGAGCAGGGCACCCCGGTGTGGAACCTGCGCTTCCGCGAGGACGTCGCCCCGGCGATGTTCTCCGGGGTCGCCGCGCACTCGATCCGCCCGATGCCGAGCCCGTCGACGGCCGCGGCCGCCCTGGCGCTCGGCGCCTACGCCCACGCGCGCGGCTGGCCGGTGCCGATCGGCGGCAGCCAGTCGATCGTCGACGCGCTCGCCGACGACCTGCGGGCGCACGGCGGCACCGTCGAGACCGGCGTCGAGGTGACCTCGCTCTCCGAGCTGCCCCCGGCCCGGGCCGTGCTCGTCGACGGCACGCCGACGGCGCTGCTCGCGATGGCGGGGGACCGGCTCCCCCCGGCGTACGCCGCGGCCCTCCAGCGCTTCCGCTACGGCAACGGCGTGGCCAAGGTCGACTTCGCCCTCGACGGGCCGGTGCCGTGGACGAACCCGGAGCTCGCCGGCGCGGGCACGCTGCACGTCGGCGGCAGCCGCGCCGAGATCGCGGCCGCCGAGCGCGACGTGAAGCGCGGCCGGCACAGCCGCAGCCCCTACGTGCTGGTGGCGCAGCCCTCGATCGCCGATCCGACCCGGGCGCCCGAGGGCAAGCACGTCCTCTGGGCGTACACGCACGTCCCCCGGTACTCGCCCGCCGACCAGCAGGAGGCGATCACCGCCCAGATCGAGCGCTTCGCCCCCGGGTTCCGCGACCGCGTGATCGGCGCCTCCTCGATGACCGCCCGCGACATGCAGGCCTACAACCCGAACTACCTGGGCGGGGACATCGCCGCCGGAGCCGCGAGCGTCGCCCAGCTGCTCTCGCGCCCGGTCCCCACGACCGACCCGTGGCGGACGCCCGCGACGGGGCTCTACCTCTGCTCCTCGTCCACCCCGCCCGGGCCGGGCGTGCACGGCATGGCCGGCTGGCACGCCGCCCGCAGCGCGCTGCGGCACGAGTTCGGGGTGCGCGAGTCGCCCGACCTGTCGCCGGAGGCGCGCCCGGCCTGAGCCGCCGCCGATCCGGTGCCGCCGACCCGGGGCCGCCGACCCGGGGCCGCCGATCCGGGCCGCGCCTGTCCTCAGGTGCCCCGTCCGCAGGTGTCCCGGGTCCGACGCGCCGCCGCTCGGGGGTGCCCGCCGCCGTCCCCGGCCTGCCAGGCTGGGGGCGGCGCCCGCCGCCTGCCCCACCACCACTCGAAGGAGTCCGCGATGTCCCGCACCACCCGCGTCGTCCACTGCCCGCCCGAGTCCGTCTTCGCGGTGCTCGCCTCCGGCTGGCTGTTCCCGAGCTGGGTCGTCGGTGCGTCCCGGATGCGGAAGGTCGACGCGGACTTCCCGCACGTGGGCTCGCAGCTGCACCACTCCTTCGGGCTCTGGCCGCTCGTGATCGACGACCGCACCACGGTGCTCGAGTGGGACCCGCCGCGCCGGACGGTCATCCAGGCCGCCGGCTGGCCGCTCGGCGAGGCCCGGGTGCGCGTCGAGGTCGAGCCGCACGCGCGCGGCGCGAAGGTGCGGATGCACGAGGCCCCCGTGAAGGGTCCGGGAACGCTCATCCCGAAGCCGCTGATGCACTCGTTCCTCTGGATCCGCAACCGCGAGGCCGTGCGCCGGCTCGCGCACATGGCCGAGGCGGGAGCCGCGGGGCGCACGCTCGCTCCCGCCTCGCTCCCCTCGCCCGCGGACCGCGCCGGGATCGACCGGCCGAAGCACGTCTGGGCGCGCTTGACCGGAGCGATCGGGTCGATCGCGGTCGGGACGCTCGTGGTCCGAGGCGTCCTCGCGGCCGTCCGGCGCGCCCGGAGCTGACGGGCTCCGGAGCCGACGGCGCCCGGAGCCGACGGCGCCCGGGTCAGACGATCCGCTCGACCAGCCGCACGTGCTGCACCGCGACGCGCTTCGGCTCGCCCGCGAAGGCGGCGTCGCGCTCGGGCGACGCCAGGTACGCCCGCTCGACCTCGGCGAACGCGTCGGCGTCGCCGGCCGTGCTGACCGCCCAGACGAACTCGTTCACCTCGCGGTCGGCGTAGGCGAACTCGATCCGGAAGCCGTGGGCCTCGCGCGCCGGCACGATCCGCTCGGGGAACCAGGCGAGGAAGTCGTCCATCACCCCGTCCATCAGCTCGTAGCGACGGAGTTGGATCGTCCTGGTCTCTGCTGCAGCGCTCATGCTGCGACGGTACCCGCCCGGCGGCCGCGCCGTCGCCGCGCTACGCTCGCCGCCGACAGCCCCACGTCGAGGAGGACAGCACGGACCCCCGCCACCGCTCCCTCGCGCTGCTCGTCGCCGGCTGCTTCTTCATGGAGAACCTCGACGCCACGATCGTGACGACTGCCGCACCCGCGATCGCCGCCGACCTGCGCGTCGACTCCGCCGCGGTCTCGATCACCGTCACCGCGTTCCTCCTCACCGTCGCCGTCCTCATCCCGGCCTCGGGCTGGCTCAGCGAGCGCTTCGGCGTGCGCCGCGTCTTCACCACCGCGATCGCCGTCTTCACCCTCGCCTCCCTGCTCTGCGCGCTCAGCCCCACGCTGCCGCTGCTGGTCGGCGCCCGCGTCCTGCAGGGCGTCGGCGGCGCGCTGATGGTGCCGGTCGGCCGGCTCGCGGTGCTGCGGGCGACCCCGCGGGAGGGGATCATCCACGCCATCGCGATCCTGGTCTGGCCGGGACTGGTCGCCCCCGTGATCGCGCCGTTCCTCGGCGGCCTGCTCACCACCGTCGCGTCCTGGCACTGGATCTTCCTGATCGACCTGCCGCTCGGGGTGATCGCGTTCGCGATCGCCCGCCGGATCGTGCCGGCCACCCCCGAGAGCGCACCGCCTCCGCTCGACGTCACCGGCCTGGTGCTCGTCGCGGTCGGCCTCGGCGCGCTGGTCGGAGCCGCCGGACTCCTCACCGGCGCCGACCTCGACGGACGCGCTCTGGTGCCGATGATCGCCGGTGCCGTCGTCACGGCGCTCGCCGTGCGGCACCTGCGCCGCGCCGAGAATCCGCTCGTGCGGCTCGACGCCTTCCGCTTCCGCACCTTCCGGGTCGCCAACGCGAGCGGGTCGCTCTACCGGGCGACCGTGAACGCGGTGCCGTTCCTGCTCCCGCTCCTGTTCCAGGACGCGTTCGGCTGGAGCCCGGTGCAGGCCGGCTCCGTGGTGCTGGCGCTCTTCGCCGGCAACCTGGCGATCAAGCCGGCCACGACTCCGCTGCTGCGGCGCCTCGGCTTCCGCGGGGTGCTGGTCGCGGCGAGCGCGGTCGGGGCGGCGTGCATGGCGGCGATGGCGTTCCTCGAGCCGGCGACTCCGGTGGCTTTCGTGGTCGCGCTGCTGGTGCTGAGCGGACTGGCGCGCTCGGCGGGTTTCACCGCCTACAACACCGTCACCTTCGCCGAGGTCCCGCAGGAGGGGATGTCGGGCGCGAACACCCTGAACGCGACCACGCAGCAGATCGCGGCCGGCCTCGGAGTCGCGGTGGGCGCGGTGGCGCTGGCCGTCGGCACCGCGATCGGGCCCGGCCTCGTCCCCTACCGCGTCGCCTTCCTCGCCCTCGCAGTGCTGACCCTCGTGCCGCTCGTCGCCGCCGCCCGGCTCCCCCGCGACTCCGGGAGCGCCCTCACCGCGTGACCGGCACGGGCGTCAGGCGAGGCCGAGCGCGATGCCGTCGAGGATGTCGTGCGCGGTCGAGCGGACCCGGTCGACGCCCGGCGAGGCCGCCTGGACCGCGCGGAGGACCTCGCCCCAGACCAGCGCGCCGGCCGCCAGCACGTCCTCGCGCCCCGGGCGCACCCAGGGGAGGGACGCGGTCGCCTCGGGGGAGAGCGCGGCGAGCTCGTCGCAGGCGGCGAGGACGTCGGAGAGGGGGAGGGACGTCTCGAGCGCAGCGCGGTCGGTGCTGCGGAGGACGTGCGCGGTGATCGTGAGCACGGTCGCGGCGACGCCGACGACGCTCCGGGTCTGCGACAGGTCGACGGAGGAGGCGGCCAGCGCGGCGCGCACGTCCGCGCGGATCGCCGCGCGCTCGCCCTCGGACGGCGCGGCGGCCCGGCGGTGGCGCTCCGTCAGGCGGACGCTGCCGACGTCCATCGAGTGCGCCTGCTCCGGCTCCGCCCCGCCGAGCACCAGCTCGGTCGAGCCGCCGCCGAGGTCGACGACCAGCACGGGCCGGGCGGAGTCGACGGCCGAGACCGCCCCGCGGAACGAGAGCCGCGCCTCCTCCTCGCCGGAGATCGTCTCCGGGGTGACGCCGAGGATCCGTTCGACGGCGGCGAGGAAGTCCTCGCGGTCGGCGGCGTCGCGGGTGGCCGAGGTGGCGACGAAGCGGAGGCGCTCGGCGCCGGCCTCCTGCGCGGCGGCCGCGTACTCGCGGGTGACGGCGAGGGTCCGCTCGAGCGCGGCCGGGTCGAAGCGG
>NZ_PSUG01000051.1:0-27680 GCF_002931755.1 Rathayibacter sp. AY2B3
GGCGCGGTCGCGGTCGGCGCGGTCGGCCTGGCCGTCGCCCTCGCCAACGGCGGCCCCTCGACCGACGGCGTCGTCGCGACGGGAGCCGACGGCCAGGACTACGTCATCCCCGAGAACGCCGAGCGCCCCGTCTACGCGAGCCGCGAGGACTGCCTCGCCGACGTGCGGGAGCAGATCGCCCAGCTCCAGGCGCAGGGCGAGGAGGTCGGCGACGACCCCGAGCAGCTGTGCGAGGCGACAGACGAGTACCGCGGGCACTACGCCGGCGGCTTCTGGCTCGGCCCGCTGATCTTCGCGTCCTCGCGCTGGAACTCGACGCGGGCGACCAGCTGGGCGCCCGTCGCGTCGGGCGGCTTCGCGGCCCGCGGAGCGACCCAGCCCGACGTCGTGCAGCGCGCCCCGGCCGGCTCGACCGTCGGCTCGAAGGCCACCCTCTCCGGCGGCTTCGGCTCCTCCGGCAAGTCCGGCTTCGGGTCCACCGTCGGCGGCTGACCGCGGCGCTCCTCCCCTTCCGCGCTGGAGACGCTCCGAGGCCTCCGCCTGCCGCCGAGACACCGCTCGCCGTGCGGCGCCCCGGCTGTCACGGGGACGGCTCGCCGCCGCCCTCCCTCAGGAGGAGGGCGTCGCGCTCGGGAAGAAGTGCCGCTCGACGGGGTCGCCGTCGGCGTGGGCCAGCGCCGCCGCACGGATCTCGCGGTCGCGGCCGGTGAGCCGCTGGGTCTCCTGCCGCCGGAACTCGCCCCACGAGGGCACCATGAACGTCTCCAGCTGCACGTCGGCCTCCTCCCCGCTCCGGTAGAGCGCCCATCGCGAGGCGCCGGTCCGGCGGCGGGAGCTCTCCAGCAGCCGCACGGCCGACCGGAAGTCGGCGAGGGAGTCGGGGCGGACCGTCCACGAGATCTGCACCATCACCGGCCCGTCCGTCGGCTCCGGCTCGAACACCAGCGTGGGCGTGGGCCACGACATCGAGATGCTGCGGTCGACGGTCCCCGTCCCCGGCAGGAGGGGCAGCACCCGCACGCTGGCCGCCACGAGGAGGAGCAGAGCGGCCGCCGCGGTGTACGCGGGCGCGGTGCCGAGCACCTGCGCCGCCAGGCCCCAGCCGATCGAGCCGACCGCCATCGTCCCCATGAAGACCAGGATGTAGATCGAGGCTCCCCGGGACCGCACCCACTGCGGCAGCGTGAGCTGGAGCGCCGCGTTCAGCACGGTGAGGGTCCCGATCCACGCCAGCCCCGCGAGGACCAGCAGAACCAGCGCCGGGACGAGAGGCAGGAAGGCCGCCGCGAGCGTCCCCGCCGCGAACAGCACGGCGCTCGCCCCGATGACGACGTCGTCCGAGAGCTTCCGACGGGCGAGCGGCAGGGCGAAGACGCCGAGCACGGCGCCGGCCCCCAGCGCCCCGAGGAGGAAGCCGTAGCCGCTCGAGTCGAGTTGGAGCCGCTTCGCGGTGAGCGGCAGCAGCGCCCAGAGCGCGCTGGCCGGCAGGGCGAAGAGCGCGGAGCGGAGGAGGATCCGGCGGACGAGGTGCGCGGAGGCGACGTACCGGATCCCTCCCCTCAGGGCCGCGCCGAACTGCTCGCGGTCGTCGAGGCCGGTCTGCGCCGGACGCTTCCACCAGAGCAGGGCGAGCACGGCGCCGATGAAGCTCAGGGCGTTGATGCCGAAGACCACCGGAGCGCCGAACGCCGAGAGGACGACCCCCGCCAGGGCAGGGCCGACCGCGCGGGCGCCGTTCACCGTCACGCCTCCGAGGGCCGACGACGCCGCGATCAGGTTCCGGGGCACGAGCTCCGGCTGGATCGCCTGCCAGGCGGGCGAGGTCAGGGTGGAGGTGATGCCGAGGAGGAAGGTGAAGGCCAGGATCGTCCACGGCGTCAGCGCGCCCACCGCCGCCACGACCGTCAGAGCGGCCGCCAGCAGCGCACTCGCCGACGACCCCCAGATGAGCAGCCGCCGGCGGTCGAGCGAGTCGGCCAGCACGCCCGCGGGGAGGGCGACCAGGATCGAGGGCGCCAGGCTCGCCGTCTGTACGAGCGCGACGACCGCCGCGCCCGCGGCCGCCTCGACCAGGTACCACTGGGCTCCGACGGTCTGCATCCAGGTGCCGATGTTGCTGCCCAGCTGGGCGAACCACAGGACCCGGAAGGCGGTGATCGCCATGGGCGCCCAGGCGGACGGCTGCGCCGGTGCCGACGGCGTCGCCGGAGCGGCGGGAGCGGGAGCGGGAGCGACGTCCTCAGTCACGGGGCACGGCCTGCCGCACCGAGAAGAGGTTGCCGAAGGGGTCCAGCAGCTGGCACAGCCGCTCCCCCGTGAACACCGTCTTCGGGCCGCGGTGGGCGACGGCGCCGTTCGCCGTCCAGTCGGTGACGACGGCGTCGACGTCGGGCACCGTCCAGTACGGGCTCGTGCCGTCGGGTCCGGGCCGGTTCAGCTCGTCCCGCTCGTGCAGCGTCAGGCGGGTGCCGTCCAGGTCGAAGGCGACGAGCGCACCGCCGCGGACGACGGGCTCGCGCCCGAGCCGCGCCGAGTACCAGGCGACCGCGGCGTCGAGGTCGTCGACGAAGTAGAAGACGTCACCGACTCCGGCGAACACCGTCGTCGTCATGCTCGGGCCGGAGGGAGGGCGTCGCGGAGGAAGGCGAGCGAGGGTCCGATGGCCGCCTCCGTGTACCCCTCGGCGTGACGCGTGCCCGGGATCAGCTGCAGCGTGCTGGCGACTCCGACCGCGGAGAGCGCCGCCTGCATGGCCTGCGCGTCGCTCACGGGCACGAACTCGCCGAGCGAGTTGGCCAGGAACACCGGTCCGCCGTCCGGGGAGGCGTGGCGCGTCGTGGAGGCGGCGGTGAGCAGCCCGCGGTCGCCTCCGACCTCGTTGAGGATCGTCCAGCGCAGGAAGGCGTCGTTCCGGCCGGTCTGGTTGATGTCGGCGCTCTTCATCGCGTCGAGGTCCTGCGTGGTCGGCGTGGCCGGGAGGTCGTCGGTCGCCTCGACGATGCCGAGGAGATCGAACATCCCCGACCAGCTGACGGCGGGCCGGCCGGTGGCGATCGCGGCCTCCACGACCAGGTTCCCGCCCGCCGATCCACCGAAGAACGCGAGCCTGCTGCGGTCGAACGCCCACTCGGACGCGACCGCCCACCGCTCCGCGGCGAGCACGTCGTCCCTGCTGGCCGGGAAGACCGAGTCCGGAGCCTCGCGGTAGTCGGCCGCGAACACGAGGTAGCCGGCGTCGACCAGCATCGTCGCGAGCGCCCGCTCCTTGCTCTTGTCCCCCCGGAACCACCCGCCCCCGTGGATCAGCACGACGGCCGGCCGAGCGGCGTCCTCGGCCGGGGACACCGCCCTGCTGTACACGTCCAGCACCTGATGCGGGGAACCCCCGTCGACGTACGCGACGTCGATGCTCACTGACGGCTCGTCCGACACGATGACCCCCTCCGGTTGCCTGCTCCTGACTGCAGTCCCGACGGTAGGAGCCCGGATCGGCGCTAGCCAGGCCCTGCCGGGGTCACGCAGGAGGGCGGGCACCTGGGCCGCTGCCGGGGAGGGCCGCCGACGCGGCCCTCCCCGGCCCTGCTCGCGCGTGGACGGGGCTCCGCGAACCGGTCGGCGGAGCCCGGTGCCTCACTCCGGGATCAGCGCGTGATGGAGACGGCGGCGCTGCGTCCCTCGTTCCCGGCGGCGTCGAGGGCACGCGCGGTGATGCTGTACCTGCCCGCGGGATAGGCGGAGGTGGAGACGGTCAGGCGCCAGGATCCGTCGGTGGCCCTGGTGGCGTCGCCGAGGCTGGTCGAGCCGCTCCAGAAGCTGACGCGGGTCGTGCCGACGTTGTCGGTGGCGGAGGCGACGAAGGTCACGCTGGAGCCGACGGTCGTTCCCGTCGCGGGCGAGGTGATCCGGACGGAGGGCGCGATCGTGTCGGTCGCGGGCGTCGAGGTCGGCGTCGAGGTCGGCGTCGGGGTCGGCGTGGTGCCGCCCAGCGGCAGACCCCAGGCGTTCCAGGTGGTCGCTGCGATCTTCGCCTGTCCGCTCACGTTGGGATGGAAGTAGTCGACGTCGGTCGCGATGGTGCTCAGGGGAACGCTCATCCGAGTGATCGCTCCACCGTCCCAGATGCAGTCGTTCGCTGCGGCGTCACAGGCCGAGAGGAGGGCGCTGTTGTAGGCGGAGGCGCGGGCGGCCGCCTCGGCGACGGAAGCGCTGTACGCGGTACCGGTCAACTGGTTTCCGTCCTTGTCGCGGCGGATCCTCGGCGAGGACGCGGCGGGCGGCCGGAACGGGATCGTCACGGTGCACGCGGCAGCACGGCCGAGGTCCGCTCCTCCACGCCGGCCATCGGCCGGCGTGCGCCTCCTGTCAGTCGTGCTGCGATCGCTGGGACGACGACGACGAGCGCCCTCGTCGATCGCATCCGCACACCGCCGCGACGCGGATCGCGACTAGCCTCGGAGGGTGTTCCTGACCGAGCCGTACGGCTTCCGCGACCGCTCCGCCCTCGACGAGCGCCGGGCCCTGCTCGAGGACGAGCCCTCGGTGCAGCCCCTCCGGGCGTTCCGCGAGGAGCTCCTCGCCCGGCGTACCCGCAGGCATCCCGACGCCGTCGTGCCCGACTTCGACCCGGCCGAGGCGGGCGTCGAGGCGCGCGCGCTCCTCGTGCTGGAGGCCCCGGGACCGATGTCGGCGGGCCCCGACGGCTCCGGTTTCGTCTCCGTCGACAACGACGACGCGACGGCCGCGGCGACCTGGGCCCTCCGCGACGAGGTCGGACTGCACGCCCGCACGCTGGTCTGGAACATCGTGCCGTGGCGGCTCGACGGCGTCGCCGACGCGGACGAGGTGCGGCAGGGCGCGATGGAGCTGCGTCGGCTCCTCCCGCTGCTCCCCGACCTGCGGGTCGTCGTCAACGCCGGGACCGCGCCGACCAGCGGCTGGAAGAAGAACATCGAGCCGTACCTGGTCGACGGACCGACCGTCATCGACTCGTGGAGCCCCGGTCAGCGGGCGATGAGCCAGCCCCGCAAGCGCGACGAGCTCAAGCGCGCCTTCGAGCGCGCGAGGCACCTGGTCGGCTGAGCCCCCGGGGCCACGAGGCGTCACGAACGGTCGTCATCGGAGCCGGCAGGCAGCCCTTCGCGACGCATCGACCGCGGGCGGTCCGCTCAGGCCGAGCGGGCGTCCCGCAGCGCGTCGGCCGACTGCTGCGCGGCGCGGCGGACGTCGCGGTCCGGGTCGCGGAGCATGCCCGTCAGGACGGCCTCGACGCTCGCCGCGAACTCGCCCTTCGCGTCGCGACCGGAGGAGATCCCCGCCAGAGCGGCCGCGACGAGAGCGCGCGCGCCGGCCGAGCGGACGCGGGGGTGCTCGTCGGTGGTGAGCCGCGACAGCTTCTTCTGCCCGCCCAGCACGCGCTCGGCGCAGACGCGGGCGCACATCTCGCGGACGCGCCAGGAGGGGTTCGCGAGTCCGGCGGTCACCGCGTCGGCGGCGTCGTCGTCCCAGACGTAGAGGAGCGCGCGGGCGCCCCAGAGCTCGGGCCAGTAGAGGGAGGGCGCTCCCTTGAGGATCCCGTCGGCGTGCTCGCCGCCCACGGTGAGGAGGAAGGACTCGCCCTCGTAGCCGCCGGTGAGCAGGGCCGCGGATCGCAGGGCGACGGTGCGCTCCCCCTCGCGGGCGACCTGCGCCCGCAGGCGCTCCTCGAGCGGATCGGTGAGGGTGACGGTCGGTTCGTTGTCGCGTGCCATGAGGCTCCCGAGAGTACCCGCCCTCCCCGCACCACGGCGGATCCCGGAGCGGATCGCCCGATGCCCGCCCGCGCAGGGGCGCCCACCGGGCGGTCGGCCCCGCCTGACTATGCTGGTGCCACCCCCGGCAGCCGAGCCCTCTGAGCCTCGTCCGTGCCGGGGTGGCGCGGCTCACCCGCCCGGGGAGCGGAGGAGGTCCTCTCATGGCCGATCGGCCGAACCTCCGTCATGTCGCGGCGGTCGCGGGCGTCTCGCACATGACCGTGTCGCGTGTGCTCAGCGGGCACCCCAACATCAAGGAGTCGACCCGCCAGAAGGTCCTCGAGGCGGTCGACGAGCTCAACTACCGGCCGAACATCGCCGCCCGCTCCCTCGTCACGCAGCGCACCGACCGCATCGGCGTGATGATCGAGAGCGGCGCCGAGTACGGACCGTCGAGCACCCTCCGCGCGATCGAGCGCGCCGCCCGCGAGAAGGGGTACTCGATCACCTCCGTCGCGCTGCGACCGGACCTCGAGATGACCCCCACCGACGCGATCGGCCACCTGATGGGCCTCGGGATCGACGCGCTCTGCGTGATCGCGCCGCGCTCCTCCTCGGTGGCGACCCTCCGCACCGTCGAGATCGGCGTGCCGACGCTCGTGGTGAAGAGCGACAAGGACCCGAGCTTCCTCACCGTCTCGGTCGATCAGCAGGCCGGCATGTTCCAGGCCGTCGACCACCTGGGCAACCTCGGCCACCGCGACGTGCTGCATCTCTCCGGCCCCCTCGACTGGCTCGACGCACGGGCCCGCGAGCGCGCGTTCCACAGCCGCGCGAAGTCGTGGGGGATGCACGAGCGCCCGATCGTCATCGGCGACTGGACCCCGGATTCCGGGTACGACTTCGCCGCGAGCCTGCAGTCGGTCCCCGACTTCACCGCGATGGTCGTCGCGAACGACGAGATGGCGCTCGGAGTGATCCACGGCCTCGTCGAGCAGGGGATCCGCGTGCCCGAGGACGTGAGCATCGTCGGCTTCGACGACCTGCCCACCGCGCGCCACTTCCTCCCGCCGCTGACGACGGTCCGCCAGGACTTCGACAAGCTCGGGACCACGGTCGCGGAGGTGATCCACGCGCGGATCCGCGGCCAGGAGATCCCGCAGCGCACCCGGATCTCCACGGAGCTGGTGATCCGCTCCTCCACGGCCGCTCCCCGATCGTGACCCTCCTGTTCCCGTCCCGCCGCACGCGCTCGCGTATCATCGGCGGCAGCCCCTGGCACGCCGGACCCTGACGGCGCGCCGCACACGAACCGAGGACGGCACGTGGCGATCTCATCGAGGACGACCCGGAGCTCCGCGGCACCCGTCGTCGAGATGACCGGCATCCGCGTCTCCTTCGCCTCCGGACCCGCTCTGAAGGACGGGAACCTCCGGCTGGTGCCGGGCGAGATCCACGGGCTGATGGGCGAGAACGGCGCGGGCAAGTCCACGCTGATCAAGACCCTCACCGGCATCCACCAGCCCGACGCGGGCGAGATCCTCGTCGACGGCGTCGCCCGCCGCTTCAGCGGCCCCGCGGAGGCGAAGGCCGCCGGCATCACGGCCGTGTTCCAGGACGAGCGCCTCACCGACAACCTCAGCATCGGCGAGAACGTGATGCTCGGCCACGAGGTCCGCGGCCGCTTCGGCATCTCCTGGTCGCGCACCCACGACCGGGCGGCCGAGATGCTCGCCGAGCTGGGCCTGGAGGACCTCGACTCCCACCTGCCGCTGCGCTCGCTCTCCCCGGCGATCCGCCAGCTGGTCGCGATCAGCCGGGCGATGGTGGACCGGCCGCGCGTGCTGGTGCTCGACGAGCCCACCTCGAGCCTCGACCTCAGCGACGTGGCCCGCCTCTTCACCGTGCTGCGGAGGCTCCGCGACCAGGGTGTGGCGATCCTGTTCGTCTCTCACTTCCTCGAGCAGGTCCTCACCCTCAGCGACCGGCTGACCGTTCTGCGCGACGGCGGCACCGTGGGCGAGTATCCGGCCCACACCATGGACCGCGCCGAGCTGATCGCGAAGATGATCGGGAAGGACATCGACGCGCTGAGGCAGATCGGCTCCGACCGCCGCGAGCACCGGCGCCAGCCCGTCGGCCCGGCGATCTACCGCGCGCACGGCATCGGCCGCCGCGGCGCCGTGGGCCCGACGGATCTGGAGCTGCACCGCGGCGAGATCGTGGGCTTCGCGGGCCTGCGCGGCTCGGGGCGCACCGAGCTGGCGTCGCTGGTGAGCGGAGTGGAGAAGCCGGACACCGGCGAGGTGCTGATCGACGGCGAGCCCGCCCACATCTCCGATCCGGTGTCGGGCCTGCGCCACCGCATCGCCCACTCGAGCGAGAACCGGCGCGAGGACGGGATCATCGGCGACCTCTCCCTCCGCGAGAACATCGTGCTCGGCCTGCAGGCGCTGCGCGGCTGGGCGCACCCGCTCTCGGCCGCCGAGACGGACACGCTGGTGCGCACCTACGTCGAGGCGCTCAACATCTCACCGGCCGACCCGGACATCCCGGTGAAGTACCTCTCCGGGGGCAACCAGCAGAAGGTGGTCCTCGCGCGGTGGCTCGCGACCCGTCCGCGGCTGCTCGTGCTCGACGAGCCGGCGCGCGGGATCGACGTGGCGTCGAAGGTCGAGATCCAGGCGCACATCGCGCAGCTCGCGAAGGAGGGGGTGACCGTCGTCTACATCTCGTCCGAGCTGGAGGAGGTGGTGCGCCTCAGCGACCGCATCGTCGTCTTCAAG
Organism: Rathayibacter sp. AY2B3; assembly: GCF_002931755.1. NCBI lineage: Bacteria > Bacillati > Actinomycetota > Actinomycetes > Micrococcales > Microbacteriaceae > Rathayibacter > Rathayibacter sp. AY2B3. The sequence continues at coordinate 8,516 of NZ_PSUG01000051.1, forward strand.
GACCGCGAGAAGATCGGCGAGGTCAGCAACGGCCCCTGGCTCACCGTCGACACCATCGTCGAGATGATCGCCGCCGACCGCGACGACGACCTCGACGACGACGACTGACCCTCCCCCGGCCGCATCGCGGGCCGAGCCCTGCTGGTCGCGCTGCCGCACCGCGGCGTATCCGGACCCCCGCACACCGCTCGACCACCAGGACCTCGAGGGCCGCGCGGGTCCCGCTCGGGCGCCGGGCCTGCGAGGATCCGGGGGTGGACGATCAGCGACCGGACGAGCTCGCGGAGCTGCAGCGGCGCGCGTACGGCCGCGGCTCCGACATCGAGCGGGACCCCGGTGCGCTCGCACGGCTCTCCGCGCTCGAGGCCCGCGTCCGTCCCGCCCCCGGCACCGCACGGCCGGACGCGGCAGCTCCCGGGAACGGGATCACCGAGGACGCCGCTCCCGACGACGCGGCACCTCCCGCGGACGCCTCCGCCGACGAGGCGTCCGAGCCCCTCGGCCACGCCCCGCCCCGCCGCTCCCGTCGGCGCAGCCTCCTCCTCCTCCTCGCCGCGCTGGCCGCGACGGCGGCCGTCGCCGTGGGGGCCACCCTCCTCGCCACCGCCGGGGACGGGCAGCCCGGCCGCGAGGTCGCCGTGCTGCCCCTGTCGAACGGCACCGACCTCCCCGGCTGGGAGGGACTGGGGTTCGACGGATCCGTCACCACCGAGGACTTCGGCGGTCTCACCGTCGTGCGGCAGAGCCTGCCCGCCGACACGGGGCTCACCGTCGTCCGGCAGCGCCGCTCCGCGAGCGCCGGCTCGTGCCTCTCCATCGTGCGGACCGCCGATCCGCAGGACGGCCTGTTCTTCCAGGGCTGCACGGCCGGAGCGTTCCCCGCGGTCGCGCAGTTCACCGTGACCTCGGCAGCGCCGGAGGCCCTGCGCGAGCGGTTCCCGATCGGCACGTCCCTGCGGTTCGCCCTCGAGGGCGACGAGATCCGGGTCCGATCCGACGCCCGCTGACCGCTCGGATCCCGACCGGCTCCACCCTGGCCGTCCCCGCCCGGGCCGGCCGCACCCGGGCCGTCCCCACTCGGGCCGGCCGCCTCCCGACCGCTCGCCTCGCGCCCGCTCCGCTCCCGCCCGGCCGGAGGCGCACCCGCGCTCAGACACCCGTCCGCCCGTGCGGGTCCCCCGCCTTCTTCGACTCGCTCGACCCGCGCTCGCGCAGGAACACGGCGAGCGCCGCCATGCTGCCCACCGCGAGGAACTCCGACTGCCAGTTCTGGAGCGTCCGGTTCCAGAAGTCGGCGGAGGAGACGTAGCCGAGCCAGTCGACGGGCGCCTCCAGGCTCGTCAGCTGCTCCTCGTTGTAGGCCACGACGCCCGTCACCGACTGCGCAGCCCACGACAGCAGGAACACCGCCCCCATCACCAGCAGCAGCGAGTGCGAGAACAGCGCCTGCCTCAGGCCGCCGGCGGAGGCCGAGGGAGGCGAGTCGTCCTCCGCGGACGCGCCCGCCTTCTGCTGCTCGTCGGTCTCCAGCCCCTCCTCGCCCACCCGCTTCGACTCGGGCGAGCCGCGCTGCACGAGCCAGACGGTCGCTCCGATGTAGAGGAAGAACTGCAGGTACTCCGACTGCCAGTTCTCGGCGACGTCGATCGCGAAGTCGGAGGAGGTGACGAAGCGCCAGTAGCCGACCTCCCGCAGCCCCTCCGCTGTCTGGGTGTCGTTGTAGGCGGCGAGCCCGGCGAACGACTGCCCGGCGAGAGCGAGCAGGAAGATCGCGAGGAAGAACAGCGAGAGCCCGTTCTCGCGCAGGAAGCGGCGCATCCGGCTCATCTCCCCAGGATCCCGACGGCGAAGAACCCGATCAGGCCGAGCACGATCACGGCGTAGTAGAGGGCGGAGGCGGTGCGCACGTCAGCTCCCGTCCAGGACGCACTCGAAGGGCGCGTCCGCCACCGGCGTGCAGCCGGCCGCCCTCACCAGCCAGCCGTCGTCGCCCGGAGTGAGGAACACCGCGGTGCTGCCGGAGCGCACGATCGCCGCCCGGCCGTCGACCTCGGCGTCCCCGGCTCCGTCTCCCGCGATCCCGAGCTCCAGCACGCCGGCGGGGCAGTCGCCCTCCCGGTCCTGCACGGCCTCGCGGGCGGAGTCGGTGAGCAGCGCGCACGCCGCCCGGCCGTCGCCGCCGGCGACCGCGGAGAGGAAGGCGTCGGCCGCGTGGCGGGCCGCCGTGCCGTCCGCAGAGCATCCGCAGAGCGCGAGCACGAGGGCCGCCGCCGCGGCCGACGCGGGGACGGAGCGCGATCGAGGGAGCTTCATGGCCAGGGAAGCTACTCCCGGCCCTGAGCCCCGGGGAGAGGGTTGCCATCGGGCCCTGCGGGACCCCGCGACCGGATCGTTACCGAAGCGCACCGACGCGCTGTTGCGTCACAAGAATTGTTCACGGTAACATTTCGACGCGGCGCTGCTTCGGCCGGCGTCCACTGCACATCCTGCACTCACCGCACCTCGGGCCGCTAGGCCCGCATTCGAGGCCCTTCGGGGTCCATCATCTCGGGCGCTCTCTTCGCGCCCGCGATCTCAAGGAGGAGATCTATGTCCAAGACGAGGCGTATCGGCCAGTTCCTGGGTTTCGCAGCAGCAGGCGCACTCGCGCTCGGTCTCGCGGGCTGCTCGGGCGGTTCCGGCACCGATTCGGGCTCCGGCTCGAGCGGTGACCTCACCACCGTCGGCTTCGTGGCCGTCGGCCCCGAGGGCGCGTGGCGCCAGGCGAACGAGACCAACATCGAGGACACGTTCACCAAGGACGCCGGCTTCGACCTGAAGTACGCACCCGCCACCAACGGAGACCAGAAGTCGCAGATCGACTCCTTCACCTCCTTCGTGGACGAGGGCGTCGACATCATCCTGCTCTCCGCCACGGAGGGCTCGGGCTGGGAGGACTCGCTCAAGCGCGCCCAGGAGGCCGAGATCCCGGTCATCCTGATCGACCGCGGCATCGAGCCGGACAACACCGACCTCTACGTGACCCGCATCGCGCCCGACAACATCGCGGTCAGCACCTCGGTCGCCGACTGGGCCAAGTCCACCTTCCCCGACGGCGCGAAGTACTTCACGCTCGAGGGCCCCGCGGGCGTCTCGGTCGTCAACGAGCGCAACGAGGGCTGGGACGAGGTCATCGGCGCCGACTCGAAGTTCACCAAGATCGGCGCGCAGACCGCGAACTGGTCCACGGAAGAGGCCAAGAGCGTCTTCGAGACGGTCCTGAAGTCGAACAACAACGACGTCCAGCTCGTCTTCGCCCAGAACGACGAGATGGGCCTCGGCGCCGTCCAGGCCGTCCAGGAGGCCGGCCTCACCCCCGGCACCGACGTCAAGATCGCCACGATCGACGGCACCAAGAACGCCCTGCAGGCGCTGGCCGACGGCGAGCTGAGCTTCGTCGCCGAGTACAACCCGCTCTTCGGCGAGACCGCCCTCGACGCGGTCGAGAAGACCCTGGCCGGCGAGAAGGTCGAGTCCTCGATCGTCGTCCCGAGCGAGACCTTCGACTCGCCCGAGGCCGCCACCACCGCGCTGCCCGACCGCAAGTTCTAGTCGCTCAGCACCACCGGTAGCCGCGCCCGACGCGGCTCCACCCACCCGGAGCGACCGGGGCCGGCCCTCCCGCCGGCCCCGGTCGCTCCGATCCTTCGGCGCACCTGTTCGGCTGCGCCCCGCTCGAGAACGGAACGACGCGACATGACAGGTTCGCCTCCGATCGTCGAGATGAAGAACATCTCGATCAGCTTCCCCGGCGTGAAAGCCCTCGACGGCGTCGACTTCCGCCTGTTCCCGGGCGAGGTCCACACCCTCATGGGTGAGAACGGCGCCGGCAAGTCCACGCTCATCAAGGCCCTCACCGGCGTCTACCGCATCGACAGCGGAGACATCGTGATCGACGGGGAGACCCGTCGCCTGACCGGCACCGCCGACTCGCAGGCCGCGGGCATCTCCACCGTGTACCAGGAGGTCAACCTGGTCACGAACCTCTCCATCGGAGAGAACGTGATGCTCGGCTACGAGGTCCGCGGACCCTTCGGCATCAACTGGAAGGCCACCCACCAGGCCGCGAAGGTCGCGCTCGAGAAGCTCGGCCTCGGCCACCTCAATACGCGCCAGTCGCTCGCCTCGCTCTCGATCGCGATGCAGCAGCTGGTCGCCATCAGCCGCTCGACGGTGAGCGACTCGAAGGTGCTCATCCTCGACGAGCCGACCTCGAGCCTGGACGCGAACGAGGTCGAGAACCTCTTCGTGGTCATCCGCCGCCTCCGCGCGGAGGGCGTCGCGATCCTCTTCGTCTCGCACTTCCTCGACCAGGTCTACGCGATCAGCGACCGCCTGACGGTGCTGCGCAACGGCACCTTCGTCGGCGAGTACCTGACCCACGAGCTCGACCGCACCTCGCTGATCTCGAAGATGATCGGCAAGGACATCGCAGCGCTGCGCTCCCTCGACTCCGAGCGCGAGAGCCAGGACCACCTCTACCGCGACGCCCCGCTCTACACCGCGAAGGGCATCGGCAAGAAGGGCTCCATCGAGAGCACCGACCTGACGCTGCACCGCGGCGAGGTCGTCGGCTTCGCCGGACTCCTCGGCTCCGGCCGCACCGAGCTCGCGCGCCTGATCTACGGCGTCGACAAGCCCGACACCGGCGAGATCACGATGCACGGCAAGAAGATCGACGTCCCGACGCCGACCGCCGGCCTCGCCCACAAGATCGCGTTCTCGAGCGAGAACCGCCGCGACGAGGGCATCATCCGCGACCTCTCGGTCCGCGAGAACCTCATTCTCGGCGTCCAGGCCAAGCGCGGCTGGGCCCGCCCCCTCTCCAAGAAGGAGAAGGACGAGATCGTCGGCAAGTACCTCGTCGAGCTCAACGTGCGCCCCGCCGATCCCGACCGCCCGATCAGCAAGCTCTCCGGCGGCAACCAGCAGAAGGTCCTCCTCGGCCGCTGGCTCGCCACCGCCCCCGAGATCCTCATCCTCGACGAGCCGACCCGCGGCATCGACGTCGGAGCGAAGGCCGAGATCCAGGAGAAGGTCGTCGCCCTCGCCGGCGAAGGCGTCGCCGTGGTCTTCATCTCGTCCGAGCTCGACGAGGTCGTCCGCCTCAGCGACCGCATCATCGTCCTGAAGGACCACCGCGTGATCGCGGAGATCCTCAACGGTCCCTCTGTCACCGCGGAGTCGATCGTCACTACCATCGCCGCAGAGGGAGTCGTCGACGAGGACGTCGTCGTCCTCGAGAGCGCCACGCAGGAGGCCGCATCATGAGCAGCGACACCCGACCCGCCCGGGGATCCGTCCTCGGCGGGATCATCCGCCGCCAGTACTTCTGGGGAGTCGTGGCGATCGCCCTGCTCCTCCTCATCAACGTCGTCAAGGACCCGGGCTACCTGGCCGTCTCGGTCAGCCCGACCACCGGCTACCTCGTGGGCAACGTCATCGACATCGCCCGCGCCTCCGCCCCGATCCTGATGATCGCCGTCGGCATGTGCCTGGTCGTCGCGACCGGGGGCATCGACCTCTCGGTCGGCTCGATCATGGTCGTCGCCGGCGCCGTCTCGATGGAGTTCCTCAACTCCGCGGGAGCGCCCGAGTCGCTCGGCGCCGCAGCGGGAGCCTTCGCGATCGCCCTCCTGGTGGCCGCGGTGCTCGGAGCCGTGAACGGCATCCTCGTCTCGGTGGTGGGCCTCCAGCCCTTCATCAGCACGCTGGTCGTGATGCTCGCGGGCCGAGGCCTGGCGAAGGTCATCACGGGCGGTCAGAACACCGCCGCCACCAACGAGCCCTTCCGCTGGCTCGCGAACGGGTACGTCTTCGGGCTCCCGGTCGTGTTCCTCCTCGCCATCGCCATCGTCGTGGTCGTCGGAGTCCTGGTGCGCCGCAGCGCGCTCGGCCTGATGATCGAGGCCATCGGCATGGACCCGAAGGCGGCCCGCCTGGCGGGCATCAACCGCCGGGGCCTGCTGATGACCGCCTACATCGGCAGCGGCATCCTCGCCGGAGTCGCGGGCGTCTTCGCCACCGCGAGCGTGATGACGGTCGACGTCTCGCGCACCGGCTACCAGCTCGAGCTCGACGCGATCCTCGCGGTCGTCATCGGCGGCACCTCGCTCGCCGGCGGCAAGTTCAACATCACCGGAGCCGCCGTGGGCGCGATCCTGATCGCCACCCTCGACAAGACCGTCGTGTTCCTCGGAGTCTCGTCCTCCGCGACGCCCGCCTTCAAGGCGATCGTCATCGTCGCGCTCTGCCTCCTGCAGTCCGAGCGCGTCCGCTCCGCCTTCAAGTCCCGTCGCGAGGCGCGCCGCAGCGTCCCGCAGAAAGAGGCGATCCCCGCATGAGTGCCGTGATGACCCGCTCCGCCCCTCCGGCGAGCACGAAGCGCACCTCCGGGGCGCGCGGCTGGCTCAGCCAGCACCTCGACAAGCTGCCCACCCTGGCAGCACTGATCATCTTCTTCGGGATGATCGTCTACGGCGAGGCGGCCTACGGCCGCATCCTGCAGGCGAGCACGATCTCGAACCTGCTGGTCAACAACGCGCACCTGATCATCCTCGCCGTGGGCCTCACCTTCGTGATCCTCACCGGCGGCATCGACCTCTCGGTCGGTGCGGTGATCGCGTTCAGCAGCGTCAGCGGCGTGCTCCTGATCAACGCCGGCTGGAACCCCTGGCTCGTGATGGTCCTGATGGTCGTGATCGGCGGGCTCTTCGGCGTGATCTCGGGAGTGCTGATCCAGTACTTCAACGTCCAGCCGTTCATCGCGACGCTGGCGATGATGTTCCTGGCCCGCGGTCTCGCCTCGATGCTGAGCACCGTCCCGGAGCGCCTCCCCGAGGACTCGCCTGTGCTGAGCCTCGCCGCCCCGATCAAGCTGATCGACGGCCCGAAGGTCAACGACTTCGTCATCAGCCCCGGCGTGATCATCGCGATCCTCGTCGTGGCCGGCGCGTTCTTCGTGCTGCACCGCACCCGCCTGGGCCGCACGGTCTACGCGATGGGCGGCTCCGAGCAGTCGGCGGCCCTGATGGGCCTGCCGGTCGTGCGGACCAAGCTGTTCATCTACATCATCAGCGGCACCCTGGCCGGTCTGGCCGGCGTGGTCTACACGGCCCGCCTCGGCAGCGCGCAGAACATCACCGGCACCGGATGGGAGCTCGACGCCATCGCGGCGACCGTCATCGGCGGCACCCTGCTCACCGGCGGCGTCGGCTTCGTGCTCGGCTCGGTGGTCGGCGCCCTGGTCCTCGGCCTGATGAACGTCCTGATCACCCGAGACGGCGGCATCCCGCCGGAGGCGACCACGATCATCACCGGAGGCATCCTCCTGGTCTTCGTCCTCCTCCAGCGCGCCGTGATGGCCCGCAGCAAGACCTGACCGGGCTCACGCCCGATCACCACCGGCGCCCCCTCGTCCCCGCGGACGAGGGGGCGCCGTCGTGCGCCCGCGGGCGCGGAGGAGGCTCACCTGCCTCGCGCGAGACCGTCCAGGGCCTCCGCGGCGCGATCGGCCGACGCGAAGCCCGACTCCTCGGCCAGCTGCGCGAGGTCGGCGCCGGCCCGCAGCCGGGAGCCGATCCGTCGGCGCAGAGCCCCGGTCCGTCGCAGATCGATCTCGGCGGCGGGCGTCCGGCCCAGGATGGCGAAGGCCGACTCCAGCGCCCGGTCGGACACCCCCAGCGCCCGGGCCAGCTCGCCCGCGGTGAAGCGGTGGTCGCGATGGCGCACCTCGATCACCGCCACCGCGTCCGCGTAGACCCGGGCGGCATCGCGGCGCGGATGCCGCGGAGCGCTGCGCTCGACCACCGCTTCGAGCATCAGCTCGCCCGCCCGCAGCGCGCCGGGCGGAGTGCCGGGCTCCAGGAGGCTGTTGGCGAGGGCACGCAGCGGCGTCCAGACCGGTGCCGGCACCGGCACGACCTCGCCGAGGCGGTCGCGCACCCACGGTCCGCGCCGCGCCGACGCGTCCAGACGCCACACGTAGGCGAGCGTCGATGCGATGAAGTCGACCCGTCCGGACGCCCGCGCGTCGAGGAGGACGACACTGTCCGAGCCGACCTCGAGCCGTCGCCCCTGGTACTCCAGCGACGCTCCGCCCTCGGTGACGAGGACCGCGCGCGGACCCAGCGTGCTGTCGTGGAGCTCGGCACCCGTCGGCTCGAGGCGGACCCCCTGAGGCGCCCACACGCGCATCAGGCGACGTCGAGCCTCCCCCGCGACATCGACCCGCAGCCCCGACGCACCCGCGGCCAGCTCGTTCCAGGCCGCGACGACCCGCTCTCCCTCAGTTCCCGACCGGCCCGTCATCACCCTCCCCGTGGTCCAGACCGGAATCCTCTCCGACGGACGCCCACCCGCCGTGGATATGAGCCTTCTCACAGGAGCGCTCACCCGGTGGTTCGCCCAGCGGCCGAACGGAGTCCCGGCGACGGGGACACGACGGGGCACACGCCCGGCGCACGCCCGGTCCTCACGGCCTGCTGTCCAGCCCGCACAGCGCCTGCTGCGCGGACTCGATCGAGGCGAAGCCCGACTCCTCCGCCTCGCGCACGAACTCGGCCGGGTTCCGCGGTCGGCCTCCGATCCGATGGCGCAGCTCTCCGGCTCGGCGCCGGTCGAGCTCCTCGCGGACCGTGCGCCCCAGGAACGAGAACGCCCGCGCGAGGGACCGCTCGGACACGAGCATCTCGCGGGCCAGGATCCGAGCGGTGAAGGCGGGGTCGCCGTACCGGTCCTCGATCAGCGCCATCGCCTCTCCGTAGACGTGGCCACCGCCGCGACGGGTCCGCGGCGCCGCGTTCTCGACGACTGATCGCAGAAGGATCTCGCCCGCCCGGGCGACCGCCGGCTGCTCGGAGAGGGCCGGGTCGCCGTCGATGACGCCGTTCGTCAGAGCGCGTGCGGGCGCCCAGAGCGCGGGCTCGACCGGCAGCACCTCGCCGAGCCGCTCCCTGATCCACCGGCTCCCGAGGACCCGGTCGTCGAACGCCCAGCTGTAGGTCACGCTGGGCCCGGGGAAGAGGAACTGCGTCTGCGGCTCGGCCTCGAGGATCACCATCTGGTTCCGGGAGGCCTCGAGCACCCGTCCCTCCTGCCGGACGACGCCGCCACCCTCGACGATCAGCATCAGGTGGACGCCGGACGCCGGACGGGACTCCGGCGCGGCCGCCGGGTCGAGGCGGCACCCGAGCGGCGCCCAGACCCTCGAGACTCCGTTCCCGGGCGCGCCCGCTCCCTCGATCCGTACGCCGGGAGCACCTGCTCCCGCATTGTTCCACCGCTCGTGCATGTACTCGTACATCGCCGCCGTCGATGCCATCCGGCTCTCCCTCCCCCTGTAGGCGTCCGATCCGCGAGCACTCGTCGCGGGGATCGGCCTCTTCGCAGGAGCATTCGCAGCTCCGCGGGACGCCGATTGTCACGGGATCGATGACATCACGCTCCCCCGGCGCCACCGGCCGCTCCGGAGACTCCCCGACGACGAAGAGATGTCGACGATTTCCCTGATCAGATCGCCGATCCCTTCTTCGTACCCTCACTCGACGACCCGGCGCGGCGTCACTTCCGCCTCAGGCCGGCGCCACTTCCTCCTCACCTGTCCTCCGTCACTTGGCCGGGTCGAGGAGCCGACGGAAGACTCCCCAGCGGCACGACGACCGCCGTGTCCGCCGGCGGGCCGAGCGAGGGACGACCGTCTCCCGCTCGGCCCGCAGGCGAGAAGAGATCCCGAGGAGCTTCACTGTGACTTCCGACACCACCCCTGCTGGACAGGGTCCGCTGAGCCGACGCACCGTCGTCGCCGGCGCCACCTGGTCCCTGCCCGTGATCGCCGCAGCGACGGCCACCCCGGCCGCTGCGGCCTCGACCACTCAGACACTCGCCTTCGGCCCGGTGCCGGCGAACAGCATCGCCTGCACGGCGACCACGGCACCGATCACGATGACGCTCACCGGCGGCACCGTCTCCGGCGTCCCCGTGCAGGTCTCGCTCCCGGCCGGCTTCCGGTTCCGCTCGGGCGCGACCGGCACGTACGTGACCGACGGGAGCGGAGTCGCCACCATCCCGGCCGGCGACGTCATCGTCGGCCCCTCGGCCGGCACCGCCTCCGCTGCCGCCGGCTCGGCGCAGGCCAGCACCTCGCTCCCGGTCCGGCAGACCGGCGTGCTGGAGTACGGAAGGGTACCCGACCCGATCCAGGACAACTCGGGCTGGGTGCACACCTATTCGCAGGGCGAGGACGGCAACGTCTCCATCAAGGCGAACGGCGACGTCTGGCAGTACACCAGGGCCGACGGCTGGAAGAAGCTCGGGACGGGTGCGTCCACCGAGCCGAGCGCCGCGGGCCTGGCGAGCCAGTCGGCGGACGGGAAGTACTACGCCCACTGGATCAAGGGCGGAGTCCTGCAGTACTCCACCGGTCTGGCCTCGGTCATGAACAACTCCGGCTTCGTCCGCACGTACGGCCAGGGCGCCGACGGGAACGTCTCCGTGAAGTCGAACGGTGACATCTACAGCTTCACCCTCGTCAACGGAAACGGCATCAAGGTGTGGGCCATGATCGGCACCGGCGCCAGCACCGAGCCGAGCGCGGCGGGCCTCAGCAAGACTGCGGCAGGTGTCATCGATGTGGTCTGGATCAAGAACGGGGTCGTCCAGCTCGGCAAGGGTGCAGCAGCCACCCTGCCGAACAACTCCCAGTTCCTCCGGGTCTACGGTCTGGGTTCGCGAGGCGCCGCCGCCGTGAAGTCGAACGGCGAGCTCTGGCAGTACGACCCCGACAAGAATGTGTGGAACCAGGTCGGGACGGGCGCCGACACCGGACCGAGCACGGTCGGGCTGACGCAGCAGCAGAACGGCGACTCCTTCCTCCACTGGATCAAGAACGGCGTCCTGCAGTACGGCAGCGAGCTCGCGACCGTCAGGGAGAACTCCGGGTTCGTCCACACGTACGGCTTCGTGGCCGATGGGGCAGTCGCGGTGAAGTCCAACGGCGACGTCTGGCACTACGTCCTGGCGACGGGCGCGTGGAACAGGGTCGGCACCGGTGCCAGCACCGAGCCCAATACCGCCGGGGTCACCAGGAAGGCCGACGGCACTCTCGCCGCCCACTGGATCAAGACGACGACCGCCTGCGCCTGACCGGCTCCCGACGGCCCTCCACGCCCGAGTCCTACCGGGCATCGGTCGAGGAGGGCCGTCACTGCTCCTCCCGCCCGGGTCCGAGCGCCACCTCCTCGGAGGAACGCGCCGTCCCCTGCCCGCGCCTTCTCCTCCCGACTTAGCGTGGACCCCGCCCGCGCACCCCGTCCCCGCTGTGAAGGAGCCCGGTGACCGCCTCCGAGCAGCCGGCCGCCACGAGCGGCCTCGTCGAGTCGCTGCACCTGAGCGGTCCCCGAGCCCACGCCTGGCTGAGGAGCGTCGGCTGGGCGTCCGAGCAGAGCGCGCCTCCCCTGCAGGTCGCGGGCGACGTGCTCGCGATCGACGGCTTCCGGCTGAGCCGCCTCTGGCACACGCCCGGGACCCTCCTGACGGACCGACCCGCCCGCCCCGAGGACCGGGCCGCCGTCGACCTCGTCGTGCCGGTCGCCGGAGAGGTCCGGATCGAGGGCCACCGCGCCGCCGTGCGCGTGAGGCCCGGCGGGTTCGCACTGCTCCGCAGCGACGACGGCATGCGGATCGGCGCGGACGAGGACTCGGCCTGGCTGGCCCTGCGGACGCCCTGGCAGCGCCTCGGGCTCACCGGCGCCCCCGCCGGGGAGGAGCCCCACGAGCATCCCGCCGCCGACGGCTACAGCGGAGCCTTCGTCTCACTGGTCAACGCGACCCTGAACGCGGCCTTCTCGCCGGAGGACCCCGGACTCCCCGAGCTCCGCCGCGCACTCGAGGCGACGGCCGCCGCCCTCGTGAAGCAGAGTCTGCGCACAGAGCATCCGCAGGGCGGACTCGCCGCCCTGTTCCTGCGGGCGACCGCTCTCATCGACGCCGAGGCGGGCGACTCGGGCTTCACGGCTGTCGAACTGGCGACGAGGCTCGGGGTCTCCCGGGCGACCCTCGACCGCGCGTTCCGCCGGAGCGGGACCACCGTGGCCGCCTCCCTCCGCGACCGGCGCGTGTTCCTCGCCACGTCGCTGCTGGCCGCCCACCCCTCCTCCTCACCCGCGGCCCGAGCCGCCGTCGCGAGGCAGGCGGGCTTCCCGACCCTGCGGTCCATGGACCGCACCCTGGGCCGCGCGCGCGTTCTGCCCCGCGACTGACCCTCCCGAAGGACGCGGCCGGTACCGCTCTGCGGACGCGCGCGCGTCGAACCGGTTCTACCCTTCGCCGGGAGTGTCGCAGAATTGATCCGGTTAGGCTCTTCACGTTGACGTCACCATAGTGTTACCGTGAACATTGCCGCGTACGAAGCCGGCACACTCCCTCCCCTCAGCAATGGTGCCGACCCTGGAGCAAAGCGCGATGAAGCCTTTCCTGCGACCACTCGTCCTCGTGACGGCCGTGGCCCTCACCGTCCCTCTTCTGACGGCCCAGTCGGCGAGCGCCGCTCCGTCCGACAGCCTCGTCCTGCGCTATGCGCTCGACGAGACGAGCGGCACGACCGTCGCCGACAGCTCGGGCAAGGGCCGCACCGGCACGCTCGTCAACGGAGCCGCTCCTCGTGGAGCCGCGGGCGTCGTGCTCGACGGGACCGACGACTACGTCAAGCTGCCCGACAATCTGCTCGCGGGCCTGAACTCGATCACGGTCAGCACCGAGGTCCTGGTCAACGCGAACCAGGGCACGCCCTACTTCATCTGGGGCCTCGGCAACACGACGAACGGCGCCGGGAACGGCTACCTCTACACGACGGGCAACGGCTACAAGGCCTCGATCGCCACCGGCAACTGGACCACCGAGCAGACCGTCAACTCCAACGCGGACCTCGCGCGCAGCGTCTGGAAGACCCTCACCTACACGCTCGACGACGCGAGCGACACCGCCCGCCTCTACCTCGACGGCACCCAGGTCGCACAGCAGACCGGAGTGACCATCACTCCCGCCGCGATCGGCAACGGCACCACCACCGCGAACGCGATCGGCCGCTCCGTCTACACCGCCGACAAGACCCTCGCCGGTTCGGTCCGCGACTTCCGCGTCTACAGCACCGCGCTCAGCGCGGCCGACGTCGCGACCCTCCAGGCCACGGACAGCACCCGCGTCTCCCGCGACTCCGCCGCCCTGAACCTCGGCGACCTCTCCTCGGTGCAGGCGAACCTCGCGCTGCCCACCAGCGGCCCGAACGGCTCCGCGATCACGTGGAGCTCCAGCAACCCCGCGGTCGTCTCGACGAGCGGAGTCGTCACGCCGCCGGCGACCGGCGTCGCCTCGGTCACCCTGACCGCCACGAGCACCCGCGGCTCGGCCTCGACCACCCGCACCTTCACCGTCACCGTGCCCGCGAAGGACGTGAACGCCGACGCCCAGAAGGCGCTCGACGCCCTCTCGATCGTCAACGCCGGCGACGTCCGCGGCAACGTCACGCTGCCCGCGAAGGCCGGCTCCTACGACGTCGCCTGGTCCTCCTCGAACACGGCCGTGCTCAGCACGACCGGCGTCGTGAAGCGCCAGTCCGCTGCCACGCCCGTCACGCTCACCGCCACGATCGCCGGCACGACCGCGACCCGGCAGCTGCCCGTCACGGTGAGCGCGGCTCCCGCGAACCTCGACACCGAGTACGACGCGGGCTACCTCTGGACCCACTTCGCCTCGACCGACTACGAGAAGATCTACTTCGGCTCCAGCACCGACGGCCTGCACTGGTCGAAGCTCAACAACGACAAGGCCGTGCTCGCCAACCTCGGCGGCACGCTCGGCGTCCGCGACCCGCACCTCGTGCGCTCCCCCACCGGCGACGAGTACTGGATCATCGGCACCGACCTGCACGCCGAGGGCACCGCTCCCGGCGGCACCTGGGACCAGACCAACGCGAGCAAGAACCTCGTCGTCTGGCGCTCGACGGACCTCGTGAACTGGAGCGATCAGAGCATCGTCTTCGCCGGTTTCCCCGACGCGGGCAACGTCTGGGCTCCCGAGGCGATCTGGGACGACGCGACCGGCCAGTACTACGTCTACTGGGCCGCCCGCGACAAGACGCTGACCGGCGGGGCCTCCGCCCAGCGCGTCTACGTCTCGACCACGCGCGACTTCGTCAGCTTCTCCACCCCGAAGGTCTGGCTGGACGAGAACCCCGCCGCCGGCGGCGGGAGCCGCGGCAGCATCATCGACACGACCATCGCGAAGGAGGGGGACACGTACTACCGCTTCTCCACCGCCGACTGGCGCACGGTCGTCGACAAGGCCCCGAGCCTCGCCGGCCCGTGGACCCGCGTGATCGGCTTCGGCGAGGAGAAGTCCCGCGGCCTCTCCGACCACCTCGAGGGCCTCACCGTGTACCAGCTGCCCGACGGCCGCTGGGTCGTGATGGGCGACTCGTTCGGCTACTCCGCCTACGTCACCGACACCCTTGCGGACATGCGGTTCACGGCGCTTCCCGTCGGCACCACCGGCGCGAACACGTACTCGTTCTCGAAGCCCTTCCGCCACGGCTCGGTGCTCCGCCTCTCGAGCGCCGAGGAGGCGCGCCTGACGGCCGCCTACGGCACCAGCAGCACCGGCCCCGCCGCGAAGCCGGTCAACGCGGCCGGCGAGATCCTCCGCTACACCTTCGACGGCGGCTCGGGCACCACGGTGCGCGACAGCTCGGGCAACAACCAGAACGGCACGCTCCCCTCGGGCGGCACCTGGAAGGACGGCGCCCTGCAGCTCGACGGCACCGACGACTACGTCAAGCTGCCGAACGACCTGCTCGCCGGAGTGACGGACCTCACCATCCAGTCCGACGTCTGGATCGACCCCGCGCAGGGCGGCAACTACTTCCTCTACGGCCTGGGCAACACCACGAACGGCGCCGGCGACGGCTACCTCTTCACCTCGGGCAACAACTACCGCACCAGCATCGCGACCGGGAACTACACCACCGAGCAGACCGTCGCCGGCGGCTCGGCCCTCCCCCGCGGCACCTGGGCGCACCTGACGTACACGCTCTCCGGCACCACCGGCACGATCTACCTCGACGGAGTGAAGGTCGCCAGCGGCACCGTCACGACCGACCCGAAGGACATCGGCGGAGGCTCCACCTCGGCGAACTACATCGGACGCTCGAACTACGACGCGGACAACCGCTTCCGCGGCCAGATCCGCGAGTTCTCGGTCTACAACCGGGCGCTCAGCGCCTCCGAGGTGCTCGCCGCCTCCGGCAACACGTCGGCCCTGGTCGACCTGTCGCTCAGCGGAGACGTCCTGAAGACGGCCCCGATCGTCGACTCGGCGAGCCGGACGGTGACCTTACCGGTGAAGCCGGGGACCGATCTGACGAAGCTGACCCCGACCTTCTCCACCGCGGCGGGAGTCACGGCGAGCCCCGCCTCCGGCACCGTCCGCGACCTCTCCACCCCGCAGACGGTCGTGCTCACGCCCGCCACCGGCGGCACCGCGACCACCTGGACCCTGAAGGCCGTCGTCGTGAAGTCCCCCGTCCTGGCCGGCCTGAACGCGGACCCGAACATCGCGGTCTTCGGCGACACCTACTACCTGTACGCGACCTCGGACGGCTTCGCCGGCTGGGGCGGGAAGACCTTCTACGCCTGGTCCTCGAAGAACCTCGTCGACTGGACCCGCTCGGAGCAGCCCTTCCTCACCCTCGACGGCGCGAACGGCAACGTGCCGTGGGCGACCGGCAACGCCTGGGCGCCCACGATCACCGAGAAGAACGGGAAGTACTACTTCTACTTCTCCGGAGAGAACTCCTCGCTGAACCGCAAGACGATCGGAGTCGCGGTCGCGGACAGCCCGATGGGCCCGTTCACGGCGCAGCCGACCGCGATGATCACCAACGGCGAGTCCGTGCGGTCCGGTCAGGCGATCGACCCCGCCGCGTTCACCGACCCGAAGACCGGCAAGAGCTACCTCTTCTGGGGCAACGGCGACCCGCTCTACGGCGAGCTGTCCGACGACATGGTCTCGATCAAGCCCGGGACCATCAAGAAGATCAGCGGTCTGACCGACTTCCGCGAGGGCGCGTTCCTGAACTACCGCGACGGTCTGTACCACATGACCTACTCGATCGACGAC
This sequence comes from Rathayibacter sp. AY2B3, assembly GCF_002931755.1. Classification (NCBI taxonomy): domain Bacteria; kingdom Bacillati; phylum Actinomycetota; class Actinomycetes; order Micrococcales; family Microbacteriaceae; genus Rathayibacter; species Rathayibacter sp. AY2B3. Next base: position 24,725 of record NZ_PSUG01000051.1, read on the forward strand.
ACCGGCTCCGAGAACTACAGGGTCGGCTACGCCACCGCGACGAGCGTCGACGGACCGTGGACGTACCGCGGCGTGATCCTCGAGAAGGACCCGTCGCAGGGCATCCTCGCCACGGGCCACAACTCGATCGTCAATGTGCCCGGCACGGACGACTGGTACATCGCGTACCACCGCTTCGCCATCCCCGGCGGAGACGGCCAGCACCGCGAGACCACCATCGACAGGGTCTTCTTCGACCCGGCCACCGGCCTGATGAAGAAGGTCGTGCCGACCCTCACGAGCGTGGCGCCGCAGACGGTCGTCGACACCGCACCGCTCGCGGCCTCGATCTCGGGGAAGGCGACCGTGGGCAGCACGCTGACCGCCTCCGCCTCCTCCCCGTGGACCGCGACCGGCTTCCAGTGGAAGCGCGGCGGCACCGCGATCAGCGGCGCGACGGCGTCGAGCTACACGCTCACCGCCGCCGACCGCGGAGCGACGATCTCGGTGGCCGTGACCGCCGCGAAGCCGCAGTGGACGCCGGCGACGGCCTCCGCCTCCGTCGGTCCCGTGACCGACTCGGCACCCGCGATCGCCGTGACCACGACCGCCACGACGCGCTGCGTCGCCGGGAAGATCGTCGTCACCGCGACCGCCACGAACCCGAACGCCTTCGCCGCGAAGATCGTGATCGGCACGACGTGGGGCTCCAAGAGCTTCGCCGACGTCGCTCCCGGCGCCACCGTCTCGGCCGCCTTCACCACCCGGGTGACCAGCGTGACCGACGGATCCGCGACCGCCACGGCGACCGCGTTCATCGCCGGGAAGCCGGCCACGGCCTCCACGACCGCCCCCTACTCCGCGGCAAGCTGCAGCTGACCCGCGGGCATCGACCCACCCCCACTGAGATCGAGCCGGCGACGACGCCGGCCGAAGAACGGAGAACACCCGACATGAACACCCGATCCCTTCTGATCCGCGGAGCCGCCGGACTGGCCGGAGGCGTCCTCCTGCTCGGAGTCGCCGGAACGGCTTTCGCCGCCGAGGCCAACTACGGCAACGACGACGTCGACGTCAACGTCAACATCGCCGACCTGCCCGGGACCGGTGCCCTCTCGATGACCGTCGCCGCGGACTCGACGACGCTCACCGAGGCCGGCTCGGACAACGTCCGCCGCCAGTTCACCGGCACCCTGCCCACCGTCACGGTCACCGACACCCGTGACGCCGCGGACGTCTCCCCCGACTCCGCGTGGTACGTCATCGGCACGGCGAGCGACTTCACGTCGGCCGACGGCTCGACCATCGGCGCCGAGAACCTGGGCTGGACCCCGGACCTGGTCGACGGTGGAGACCTCGGCGAGGTCGCCGCGGGCGACGAGGTCGGCACCGTCATCGACGGCGGCGTCAACGGCGTCGGCCTGAAGGGCAAGGAGCTGCTCGCGATCGTCGCCAGCAACTCCCAGCAGGTCAACCCCGAGGGCTCCTGGAGCGCCGACGCCGACCTCTTCCTCCGCACCCCCGTGAACGTGGACGCCGGCGCGTACTCGTCCACCATCACCCTGTCGCTCTTCGAGTGACCCGTCGCGGCCGGGGACGCACTCCCTCGGCCGCGATCCCACCACGGCCGACGCGGCCGGGCCCGCCCGCCCGGCCGCGTCGTGCTTCCCCCGTGCGACCATGAGGTTCTGATGACTGCTCCGCGCCGCTCCGCCGCTCCCCGCCGCCCGCTCCTCCCCGCGCTGCTCGCGCTCGTCGTCGCCCTCCTCGGCGTGGGCGCCGCCCCGCTGGCCGTCGCGGCCGACGGCGCGATCACCTGGGCGGTCAGCCCCTCCACCGACGGCGTGCCCGACAAGCGCGCGTGGGTCGAACTCGAGCTCGCCCCCGGCGCGAGCGCCTCGGACGAGGCGGTCGTGCGGAACCTCAGCGACCAGCCCGTGACCTTCAGCATCACCAGCGCCGACGGCTACTTCACCGATACCGGCCGCTTCAACATGCTCAACTCCGACCAGGAGTCGGTCGACGCCGGACTGTGGATCTCCGCCCCCGAGACCGTGACCGTCGATCCGGGCGGCAGCGGCGTGGTGCCGTTCACCGTGACGGTCCCCGACAACGCCACCCCCGGCGACCACGCCGCCGGCATCGCCGCCTCCGTCCTCTCGCAGGGCACCGAGGCGGGAGGCGCGAACGTCGGAGTGGAGAGCCGCATCGGCTTCCGCGTGATGACCCGCGTGACCGGCGAGGTGACCCCCTCCTTCTCCGTCGAGGACCTGGCCAGCGACTACCGCCTCTCCTGGAACCCGTTCCAGCCCGGCTCCCTCTCGCTCGTCGCCGACGTGGTGAACACGGGCAACGTGCGACTGCTCCTCGGCGGCACCGCGAGCGCCCAGGGCTCCTCCGCCCCCGTCGTCGCGGCCGATGCTCCCCAGCAGGAGCTGCTGCCCGGCGACCGGCGCAGCGTCTCGGTGCAGCTCGACGGCATCTGGCCCCTCTTCGGAGTCGGCGCCGATCTGACCATCGCGCCGACCGTCGCCGCGGCCGATCAGGAGCCGGTGTCCGCCGCTCCCGTGACGGAGTCGATCACGGTCGCCGCCGTGCCGGTGCCGCAGCTGCTCGTCGTCCTCGGCGTCGCCCTCATCCTCGCGGCGCTGCTCGCCGGCCGCTCGCGCTCGCGCCGCCGCGTCGCCGCCCTGGTCCAGCAGGCCAAGGAGGAGGGCCTGCGCGAGGGCGCCGTTGATGACGCCGGTGTCGTAGCCGAAGAGGAGGCCGCCGAGGGTCGCGATGAGCGCGATGAGGCCGAGACGCCGAGTCGGCGCCTCCAGGGAGGTGGTGGTCATCCGCTCACTCTGGCGTATGCCCGCTCGCCGAGGGAACCCTGGACCGTCGAGGGAACCCGGTGTAGCGGGTTCTCTCGACGGGTCGGGGTTCCCTCGGCGGAGGAGAAGGGAGGGGGCGGACCTCGGCCATGGTCTCGGCG
>NZ_PSUG01000052.1:0-26372 GCF_002931755.1 Rathayibacter sp. AY2B3
CACCCGCACCGCTCCCCACCGCTCCCGGAGCGTCGGCATCAGCGGCATCGCGAAGAACCGCCGCGGCCTGCTCATCGGCGGCGCGGTGCTCGGGGCGGGAGGAGACCGACGCGGCGTCCGCGGCCGTCGCGGCCCCGTCGCTCCGTCCGCCCTCGATGTAGTGGGGGACGAACTCCGCCAGGTCGCCGGTGATCAGGCCGCTCGTCTCGCGCACGTCGATGCCGGCCGGGGTCTCGCCGACGATCCAGCTGCCGATGACGACGGTCTTCCCGTCGACCCGGGCCAGCTCGGCGCGCTCCTGGTGGATGAAGCCCTCCGCGCCGTAGCTGCCGCCGTTCTCGGCGACGACCGAGCCGTCGGCGTCGAGGACCGTCACGTTCGCACCCTCGCGGCCCAGGCGGGGCTTGCGCACCTGCGCGGTGCCGGGCAGCGGATGCACGGAGGCGGGCAGCAGGTTCGGGTGGCCGCGGAACATCTCCCACAGCACCACCAGCAGCTGCTTGTTGCTGAGCAGGAGCTTCCACGCCGGCTCGACCCAGCGGGTGCGCTCGCGCCGGTCGAGGAGCAGGCCGCCGAACTGCTCGCCGAGCATCCACTCCCACGGGTACAGCTTGAAGACGTGCCGGATCGGCTCGCCGTCGCCGTCGAGGAAGCCGGCGCCGTCGAGCTCGTAGCGGATGTCCTCGACGAAGATCAGCTTGGGGTCGAAGCCGGCCTGCGCCGCGGTCTCGGCCATGTAGGCGACGGTGTCGGCGTCCTCGACGATCAGCTCGCCGTCTCCGGAGTCGTGCAGCGACGCGAGGTGCAGGCGGGCGCCCTCGTCGAGGCTCCATCGCTCGAGGCGGAGGTGGCGCCACTGCTCGACGAGCTGCTCGTGCAGGCTGTTGAACTGGTCGGCGTCGGGCCCCTTCGTCTCGACGAGCCACTGCCACTGGGCCGCGGCCGTCTCGACCAGCGAGGTCGGGGTGTCGGCGTTGAACTCGAGCAGCTTCACTGCGCCCGCGCCGTCGTAGGCGAGGTCGAAGCGGCCGTAGACCGTGGGGTCGTCCTCGTCCCAGGAGGTGCGCACCAGCTCGTGGAAGCGGGGCGGGATGCCGAACTCGGCGAAGCGGCCCTTCCGCACGACGAGCTCGCACGCCTCCATGCAGAGGTCGAAGAGCTCGGAGGTCGTGCGCTCGAGCAGGTCGATCTCGGCGGGCTCGAAGGAGTAGGCCGCGGACTCGTTCCAGTAGGGGCGGCCGCCCTCGGAGGGGAGGTCGTAGAAGCTGAATCCGATCTCGTCGCAGCGGGTTCGCCAGTCCGGTCGCGGAGTGAGGGTGTGTCTGCGCATGGTGTCCGGCAAGTGTAGGTCGGGCGTCCGCACGAGGGCAGGGGGTGGCGCCGTCCTCCGCGCTAGCCTCGACGGGAGCGAAAGGCCGTGCCATGACCGCACCCCTCCCGCTCGCGGGCGTCCGCGTCCTCGAGCTCGGCAACTTCATCGCGGCGCCCACGGCGGGTCGGCTCCTCGCCGACTTCGGCGCCGAGGTGATCAAGGTGGAGCGGCCCGGCACGGGGGACGAGCTGCGCCGCTGGCGGCTGCACGAGGGGTCCGAGACCTCGCTCCTCTTCCACACGATCAATCGCAACAAGCGCTCGATCGTGCTCGACCTGCGCACGGACGAGGGGCGCGACGCCGTCCGCCGCCTGGTCGCCGAGTGCGACGTGGTGCTCGAGAACTTCCGGCCCGGCACGCTCGAGCGCTGGGGGATCGGGCCGGACGTGCTCGACGAGGCCCGGCCCGGCATCGTGATCGGCCGGATCTCCGCGTTCGGGCAGACCGGCCCGCTGGCGGCCCGCCCCGGGTTCGCGGCCGTCGCGGAGGCGATGGGCGGGTTCCGCGAGCTCGTCGGCGACCCGGACCGGCCGCCCGTGCGCGTCGGCGTCTCGATCGGCGACTCGATCGCCGGGCTCTACGCGGGCTACGGAGTGATGATGGCGCTGTTCCAGCGCGAGACCCGCCGCTCCGCGGGGCTGGATCCGGCACCGCTGGCGGAGCGGGTCGTCGACGTCGCGCTGCACGAGGCGATGTTCTCGATGACGGAGTCGCTGATCCCCGACTACCAGGCGCACGGCATCCTCCGGGAGCGCGTCGGCGGGCGGATGGAGGGCATCGCCCCGACCAACGCCTACACGTGCGGCGACGGGGCGAGCATCGTGATCGCGGGGAACGCGGACGCGATCTTCCAGCGGCTGATGGCGGTGATCGGCCGCGCCGACCTGGGCGAGGATCCCGCGCTCGCCTCGAACGAGCAGCGCTGGGCCCGGCGCGACGAGCTGGACGCGGCGATCGGCGCGTGGACGGCGGGCCGCACGGCCGCGGAAGCGCTCGGGGTCCTCGACGACGAGGGCGTCCCCTCCGGCCCGATCTACACGGCGGCCGACATCAGCGCGAGCGAGCAGTACGCGGCGCGCGACATGATCCAGCCCTTCGACGTCGAGGACGCCGGCGGCACTCTGCGCGGCGTGGGCTTCCCGGGGATCGTGCCGGTGCTCGGCGGACGCTCCCTCCCCATCCGCTCGCTCGCGCCCGATCTGGGCCAGGACACCGAGGAGGTGCTGGGGATGCTCCGGCGCACCGATCCCGCTGCTGCTCCAGCCGCCGCTGCCGCTGCCGAGGAGGCCGGCCGGTGACCGCGCTCGCCTCCGCGCGCCTGCGCGACGTCACCCTCCGCGACGGCCTGCAGCTCACCGGCAAGCTCCTGACCACCGAGCGCAAGGTCGACCTCGCGCGCACGCTGCTCGCCGCGGGGGTGCCCGAGCTCGAGATCGGCTCGCTCGCGCGCGGCGACCTCGTCCCTCCGATGGCCGACACCCTCGACGTCATCGCCGCGCTCACCCCTGAGGAGCTGGAGCGGTGCTGGGTGTGGGTCGCGACTCCGCGCCACGTGGAGCGCGCGGCCGCTGCGGGGGCGCGCCGCTTCCAGTACTGCTTCTCCGCGTCGGACTCGCACAACCTCGCCAACGTCGGCCGACCGACCGAGGCGAGCCTGGCCGCGATGCCGGAGGCGGTCGCGCTCGCCGAGAGCGTCGGCGGGCGGATCCAGCTGTGCATCGCCACCTCGTTCACCTGCCCGTTCGAGGGTCCGGTCGACCCGGAGCGCGTGCTCGCGATCGCGCGCGATCCGCGGGCGGAGGGAGCGGCGGACGTGGTCGTCTGCGACACGCTCGGGCAGGCGCACGCCGGCCAGGTGGCGTCGCTCGTCTCGCGCGTGGCCGCGGAGACCCCGCCCCGCGAGATCGTGTTCCACGGGCACGACACCTGGGGCTCGGGAGTCGCGAACGCGATCGCGGCCGTGCAGGCCGGAGCCGCGGTGGTCGACGGCGCGCTCGGCGGCCTCGGCGGCTGCCCCTTCGCGCCGGGCGCCAGCGGGAACACCGCCACCGAGGACCTCCTGTTCGCCCTGCGCCCGGAGTGGTTCACGCCCGGCGCGCTCGCGGTCCTCGTCGGCGAGTCGGAGTCGCTGCTCGCGGAGCTCGGCGAGCCCGGCCGCTCGAAGGCCTCGCAGGGCGCCCGCTCGAACGCGCCGGCCTTCCCCTGGGCGCTGCCCGCCTGAGCAGTGCCCTCTCGAGGCCGCCGGTCCGACGCGTCACGAACGGTCGCTCCGGGGCTCGGATGACGACCGTTCGCGACGCATCGCCCGAGCGCGGGGCGGAGGAGCGCGGCGGAGCGGCGCGTCAGCGCGCGAGCAGTGCGGTGAGGCGGGCGCGCTCGCCGCGGAGGACGTCGGCCAGGAGGACGGAGCCGGGGGCGGCGAGCCAGCGCTCGAGGGAGACGTCGAAGAGGGCGGAGGCGGTGAGCGCGGCGAGCGCGGCGTCCTCGGGCGAGACTCCGGCGTCGACGAGGGCGGAGCGCATGCTGTCGGCGAGGGCGGCCGACTTGAGGAGCTCGCGCTCGCGCAGCTGCGGCTCGGAGCGCACGACGGCGCGGCGCGCGGCGATCCCGGCGCGCCAGGTCTGGAGCTCGTCGGCGGCGGCCTCGAGGCCGTGCATCAGGAGCGCCATCGTGTCCAGGCCCGCAGGGGCGTCGGCGAGCAGGCGGCCGACGATCTCGGGGAACTCGCGCTCGCGGAGGAAGAGGACGTCGCGCTTGTCCGCGAAGTGGCGGAAGAAGGTGCGCGTGGTGAGTCCGGCGCGCTCCGCGATCGCGGGGACGGTGGTGCCCGCGTAGCCGTGCTCGGCGAAGAGCTCCATCGCCGCCTGCTCGAGGCGGAGGGCGGCGTCGGGGGCCCAGCGTGACATCCGCCCAGAATAGCTGACGACACGACCTGTCATCAGGAGTAGGGTGACGACACGTCCTGCCATCACTTCCGACTGGAGCCGCCCGTGCCCGAGAACACCGCCGCCCTGCTGACCGCCCCGCGGGCCGACCTCGTCGTCCGCCCCGCTCCGATGCCCGTCGCCGGACCGGGGGAGGTCCTGCTGCGCAACCGCGCCCTGGCCGTGAACCCGGTCGACGAGATGAAGCAGTGGACGGGCGACCTGATGTTCCGGTGGGTGCCCTACCCGGCGGTGCTGGGGGAGGACGTGGCCGGAGTGGTCGAGGCGGTCGGTTCCGGAGTGACGCGCTTCGCCGTCGGCGACCGGGTCGTCGCGTACGCGGTCGGGATGGAGCGCGGGCGCCGGAACCGCGACGAGGGCGCCTTCCAGGAGTACACGGTCGTGCGCGAGGACCTGGCGGCGCCGATCCCCGACCGGATGGGCTTCGAGGAGGCGGCGGTGCTGCCGCTCGCGGTCTCGACGGCGGCGACGGCGCTGTTCCAGCGGGACCACCTCGCCCTGCCGCACCCGAGCGTCCCGGTCCGCCCGACGGGCAGGACGGTCGTGGTCTGGGGCGGGACGACGAGCGTGGGGAGCAACGCGATCCAGCTCGCCGTCGCCTCCGGGCACCGGGTGGCGACGACCGCGTCACCCCGCAACCACGAGCGGATGCGCGAGCTGGGCGCCGAGATCGTGCTCGACTACCGCAGCCCCACCGTCGTCGCCGACCTGGTCGCGGCGCTCGCGGGCCACGAGGTCGCGGGGGTGCTCGCGATCGGCACGGGCTCCGGTGCCCCGTCGGTCGCTGTCGCCGCGGCCACCGGAGCGCGACGCGTCGCCCTGGCCAGCCCCTCCGTCTCGTTCGGCTCGCTCCCGCGGCGGCGCGGTCTCAGCGCCGCGTTCGTGCGGACGATGCTGCGCGTGGTCGGCGGCACCGCGGCGCTGCAGATCGCGGCCCGGCGCCACGGCATCCGCGCCCGCTTCGTCTGGGGCGGCTCGCTGATGACGAACGAGGTGGGGCCGATGCTGTGGCGCGACCACCTGCCGACGGCGCTCGCCGAGGGCCGCCACGTCTGCGCCCCCGCACCCGAGGTGGTGGGCGAGGGGCTCGCCGCGCTGCAGCCCGCCCTCGACCGGCTGCACCGGGGCGTGTCGGCGGTGAAGCTGGTCGTCCGGCTCTGAGGTGGCGCTGCCGCCGCCCGCCCGAGCCGTGCCGCGGAGTGGCCGCTGCGCCGGGGCCTCGGTATCGTGGCGCGCTCCGACGCGACCCGAGGAGACCCCGTGATCCGCCGCACCGCCCCCGGAGCCGCCGCGCTCCTCCTGCTCGCCCTGACCGGCTGCTCCGCCGGGTCGTCGCCTGCGGCGTCTCCGGCCGCCACCCCGGAACCGGTCGGCGGCCTCGGGGTCGCCGTCTCCGCGCTCTGCGAGGCCGGCTCCGATCCTCAGTGCGTCCCAGTCGGCGGGCAGGACGTCCTCGTCGATCCCGAGGACTTCACCCGCGCGGGCGTCGCGGCGGTCGAGGCCGATCCGGGCGCAGGAGTCGTCGACGTCCGGTTCGACGAGGCGGGCGCCGCCCTCCTGCGCCGCGGCTCGCAGGCGGCGATCGACGAGGGGGCCGACGCCCGGCTCCTCCTCCGCGCGGGCGACCGGGTCGAGTCGGCGCTCTCCGTGATGCAGCCGATCGAGGGAGACACCGTGCAGATCGTGCCGGCGGAGGGCGACGCGCAGGGGCTCGTCGACCGGATCCTCGCCGGCTGACGCGCCCCCTAGGATCGCCGCATGGCGAAGGGGATCCGCACGCAGCGCACGCAGGCGCTCCTCCTCGCCCAGCCCTGGGCCCTCTCGCTGGTGAGCGCCGTCTTCGTGGCGGGGATGCTCTGGCTGGCGGCGGATGCGGGCTGGGATCTCGGCGCCGTCGTCGGCGGCGGACGGCGGCACGCACCGCTGTGGCTGGTGCTCCTGCTCGGCCTGCCGCTGTTCGGCGCGGGAGTGGTGCTCGGCGCGGTGCGGCAGGTGCGGCTCCTGCAGCGGCCGGCGGAGCCGCCGATCCCGAGTCCGGAGGCGGAGCGGCTGCGGCGCGAGGCCGCCGGCTGGCTCAGCCGGCGCGATGGCGAGCGGGCGGCGCCGGACCGGACCGGCGGCGCTGGGGGAGGCGCCGGCAGCACTCCGGACGGCATCCGCGGCGCTCCCGGTGGCACGGACGACCCGCGGGACGAGGACCGCTGACCGCGCCTCAGAGGTGCAGCATCCCCCAGTCGATGATCACGGCCAGCGCCGTGTAGGCCGCGGCCACTGCTCCGACCGCCTTGCCCGCGCGGTCCAGGTCGGCCTGCGGATCCGGTCCGGCGTCGGCGACGACCCGGAGCAGCGCTCCGACCAGCGCGATCAGCGTGATCGCCAGGATCCAGACTTTGAGCGACGCGTGCGGATCGACGTGCGCGAGCGTCAGCGCGACGACCGGCACCGCCACCACGAGCACCGACGCCAGCACCAGGAGGCAGCCGCGCCGGGTGAGGCCGGTCGGTCCGAAGGAGCCACCGCGCATCCAGGCGCGCACGCGCTGCCTCCGCGAGGGGGGCGGCCCGCCGGCGGAGTCCGCGTCGGTCGAGGGACCCCAGTCCTGTGCCGTCGTCATCGCGCGGTGCCGGAGCGGTCGGGAGTCGGGCTGGGCCGCATCGGGTCCTCCAGGAGACGAGGGGGCGCGTCGGACGGCAGTGCCGACCCCTCAGTCTCGGGAGTGCATCCGGCAGCGGCAAGCGCCTCTTCCGGACATGTCCGGAAGAGGACGCTCAGGCCCGTCCCTGCAGGATCAGGTTCCAGTACACCCACGGGAGGACGCGGCGGTCGGCGAGGTAGGTGAGGCGCCGCTCCTTCGCCAGGCCCGTCCAGAAGGGGACGGTCGGCTTCGGGCGGTAGCGGTCGTCGAACTCGGCGAACACCACGCTCGAGCGCGAGACCACGAAGGGGCAGACGGAGTAGCCGTTGTAGACGCGGGGGAGCGGGCGCCCCTTCTGCGCGGCGACGAGGTTCTTCGCGAGCGTGGTGGTCTGCTGGCGCAGCGCTCCTCCGGACTTCGAGTTGACCGCGGCCGCCGCGTCGCCGAGCGCCCAGACGTCGGGGAACCGCGGGTGCCGCAGGGTCAGCGGGTCGACCTCGACGAACCCGCCCTCGTCGCCCTCGGCGGCCAGTCCGGTGCCGGCCAGCCAGTCGGGGGCCGACTGCGGAGGCACGGCGTGCAGCACGTCGTAGGACAGCGTCTCGCGCGGGCCGTCGGTCGAGCGCCGTGCGCGGTCGGGGCCGGGGAGCGCGGTCGCGCGCTCGTCGACGGCGAGGACGACCCGCCGCTCGGCCGCGTCGACCTCGACCAGCTCGCGGCCGTAGCGGACCTCGATCCCGTACTCCGCCACCTTCCGCTCGAGCTCGGAGTCGATCAGCGGCATCCCGAACAGGGTGGGGGTGGGCACGACGAGCACGACGCGGATGCGGTCGAGGACGCCGGTCGCGCGCCAGTAGTCGCAGGCGAGGTACATCGGCTTCTGGGAGGCGCCGGAGCAGGTGCCGGGGCCGCCGGGCTGCGTGAAGACGACGGTGCCGGAGCGGACCTCGCGGAGCACCTGCGACGCCTTGCGGGCGTACTCGTACTCGTAGTTGGACACTCCGAACGGCGAGTCCATCGCCTCCTGGAGCCCGGGGACCGCCGCCCAGTCCTTCTGGATGCCGGGGCAGACGACGAGCTGCCCGTAGCCGACGCGGCGGCCGGAGAGGAGGGCGACCGTGTGCGCGACCGGGTCGATCGTCTCGACGCGGTCCTGGATCCAGACGACCCCCTTCGGCGTCACAGAGCCCTGGGGCCGGGTCGCCGCGGAGGCGGGTGCCGTGCCTCCCGCGACGTGGGAGAGCATCGGCTGGTAGACGTGGGTCGACCGGGGCTCGATCACCGCGACGTCGTCCACTCCGGAGCGCCGCAGCCGCCCCGCGGTCGAGAGCCCGGCGTTGCCGCCGCCGATGATGAGGACGTCGTGGCGGGCCGCGCCGGGATCGGTCATGGCCTCACCCTAGGGGCGCGCCGGGGTGCACGGACGGGCTTGCGCGGACCCGCGGAAGGGGGTGCGCTCGGAGCGCCCCGGGACGGCGATCCCGCACGGCCGCCCGGCCGGCGTCAGGCCGCCTCGAGCGCCTGGATCGCGGTCCTCGCGGTCGCACAGGGGTAGGAGTCGTACCCGTCGTGGGCGTCGAAGGCGCGGCACTCGGCGCAGCGCAGGCGCACTCCGGCGCCGCCCTCGAGGACACGCTCGGGGCGGTGCCCGTGCAGGATGACGGCGAGGCTCGCGACGAGGGGGTCACTGCTCACCAGTGCGCTCCGCAGCGCCTCCGACCGGCGGCGGAGGTAGTCGTCCGCCACGGCGTCGATCGACTGCTCGGGGAGGTCCGGCTCGGGCCAGGAGGCCGGCCGCTCGACGGGCAGGTCGAGCTCGTCGAAGCCCATCGACCAGTCCGGGAAGCGGCGCTGCTCGTGCACGCTGGTCCAGACGGTGACCACGCCCTCGTGCCGCGGGTCGGCGAGGATCCGCGCGTAGAGCGAGCGCACGTCCGACTCCTCGCCCTCGAGCAGCTGCATCACGCGGCGGCCGCGGAAGACGAGCATCCCCGAGACGCCGTGCTCGACGTTGTTGCGGCGGCTCGTCTCGAGCAGCCGGCGGATCTCGCCGGAGCCCAGGTCGCGGTCGAGCGTGCTGACGTAGACGACGGTGAAGACGAGGGAGTCGCGCCGCGACGGGCGCTCGACGAGGTGGAGGGTCGCGGGGGAGTGGGCGCCGGTCTCGGGTTCCATCAGGGCCGCGACCTCCGGGAACTCGAGCCAGATCAGGTCCTCCGGGGCGCTCGGCTCCACGGCGGTGACCGCCGGGACGGCGTCCAGCCACTGCGTCCGCTGGCGGAGGTCGGCGGCGACGGCCTTCTCGTCGAGCCCGGGCAGGAGGCCGGCGGCGCCGGAGACGACGAGGCTGGTCGCGGAGTTGAGCAGCAGCGTCACGACCGTCGCGTGGCCGTCGCCGGCGAGGACGGGGAGCTCGACGCTGTCGGTGCGGCCGTGCGCGGCGAGCCCGGAGGCGTAGGAGACGAGTGCGTCGGCGACCGCGTCCCCCACCTGGAAGGTCGCGCCGGCGTACTGGATCTGCTTCATTCCTCCACGATGCGCCTGCGGCGGATCCACGGGTAGGGGTATCGGTGCCGGAGGGAGCGTGCAGGGGTCGCGGCTGCTCCTGCCGAGGAGCACGGAGCGGCGGGACCGCGCCCGGTCGGCCGTCAGCGATCGCCGGGCCGCTTGCGCTCAGAACGCAGGAGGACCGTGCTCCTGCCGACGAGAACACGCGCATCCGCGGCCCGGATCGCGCATCCTCCCTGAATCGTGGACGAGACCGGCCGTCTCCCGGGCCCGGAAGGTACCGTTGAGCCGTGCCCCTGACCCTTCCTCCGCTGAGCCGCGCTCGCGCGCGCGACGCCGCGGCGTACCCGACCCGGCTGCTGCTGACCAAGCGCGCCTCGGGGACGAACGGATGGCTCAGCTCGTGGGGGACGAACGCGCACGGCGAGATCGCCGGCTGCCCGCCGCCGCGCGGCTGACCCGCGACCGCCCCTCCTCCGGAGCCCGCGGCCGCGTCCCCGCGCTCACCCACTCCTCCGGACGGAACCCCTCATGCCGCACCAGCCCCTGCCCGCCGATCAGGCCCCCCACTCGATCTGGCGGGGTCTCCGCCAGACCCTCCAGAAGGACACGGTCGGCGGAGCGTTCCTGCTCACCGCGACCCTCCTGGCCCTGATCGTCGCCAACAGCCCCGCGTCCGCGCTCTACAGCGCGGTCCGCGACTTCCGCTTCGGCCCCGAGGCCCTGCACCTCGAGCTGAGCGTCGGGTCGTGGGCGGCCGACGGCCTGCTCGCGATCTTCTTCTTCGTCGTCGGACTGGAGCTCAAGGAGGAGTTCGTCGCCGGCAAGCTCCGCGACCCGAAGACCGCGCTGGTGCCGATCGTCGCAGCCGTCGGCGGCGTGGCCGTCCCCGCCCTGATCTTCACCGCGGTGAACCTGCCCCGCGGAGGAGCCGCGTTGGACGGCTGGGCGATCCCCGCCGCCACCGACATCGCCTTCGCGGTCGCGGTGATCGCCGTGGTCGGCCGCTTCCTCCCGCCGGCGCTGCGGACGTTCCTCCTCACGCTCGCCGTGGTGGACGACCTCATCGCGATCACGATCATCGCGGTGTTCTACACCGCCGGCATCGACGTGCTGATGCTCCTTCTCGCGCTCGTGCCGCTGACGGTCTTCGCGGTCTGCGTGCAGCGCGGCGTGCGCGCCTGGTGGGTGCTGATCCCGCTCGGAGTGGCGACCTGGGCGCTCGTGCACGCCTCGGGCGTCCATGCCACCGTCGCGGGCGTGCTGCTCGGTTTCACCGTGCCGGTCGTCGCGTCGAGGCGCGCCCGGGTGCAGGTGGGGTCGGATGCGGAGGGGCGCCCCGTCTACGACGGCCTCGCCGCGCACTTCGCCGACCGCTGGAGCGTCCTCTCGACCGCGGTCGCGGTGCCGGTCTTCGCGTTCTTCTCGGCCGGAGTGACGGTCGGCGGAGTCGCGGGCCTGGTCGACTCGTTCCAGGACTCGATCGCCGTGGGCATCATCGCGGGCCTCGTGCTCGGCAAGCCGCTCGGCATCGCCGGGAGCACCTTCCTCCTGACCCGGTTCCGCGGCATCGGCCTGGATCCGTCGCTGCGCTGGGTGGACGTCATCGGCATGGCGTTCGTGGCCGGCATCGGATTCACGGTGTCGCTGCTCGTCGGCGAGCTGTCCTTCGGCGCGGGCAGCGAGTCCGACGACCACGTGAAGGTCGGCGTCCTGGCCGGGTCGTTCCTCGCGGCGGTCATCGGAGGCGCGATCCTCTCGGTCCGCAACCGCCACTACCGCCGCCTGCAGGGCTGACGGCCGCGGGATCTCGAGACGCCCGCTGCTCGATCGGCGTGCGCCTCCTGCTGGTCGAGCAGCCGCCGCAGGCGGCGTACCGAGACCCGCGCGGCTCAGCCGTGCATGCTGTGGACGACCGCGTGGCCTCGGCCGCGGGCGATGAGCAGGCGGTTCACCGGGGTCGTGACGACGAAGGCCAGGGCGAGGGCGCCGGCGAGCGAGCCCCAGAAGAGGCCGGACGAGAGGCCCGCGTCCATCGCTCCGGGGATCGCGAGCACCACCGTGTTGTCGACGACCTCCATCACGGCGATCGAGACGGTGTCGGCCGCCAGCGCGATGCCGACGGCGGCGCGCCACGTCACTCCGGAGCGGAGCACGCCCCGCAGCGTGAGCGCGTAGCCGAACACGAATGCGAGGACGATCGAGAGGGCGACCGTCGCCAGGGCGGGCAGCCCCAGGGCGGAGCCGATCACCATGCCGAGCACCTCGCCGATCGCGCAGCCGGTCAGGCAGTGCAGGGTCGCGAGGGCGGCGGCGCGCCAGGTGGTCGGGTGGTGGTGGGCGTGGTCGGTCATGGTGTCTCCTCCGGTTCGGTCCAGGGGAGTGCAACATACCCCCGGGGGGTATATTCCCGACCCGTTCGTCGGAGTCTCCTCCGGCTCCGCGGGCCCGCGGGCCGTTCGCCCGGGTCCGCTACCCTCGCCCCGTGCTCCTCCGAGCACCACCCCTCGACACCAGGAGCCCCGATGGCCGCCCCCACCGTCCTCTTCGTCTGCATCCACAACGCCGGCCGCTCGCAGATGGCCGCCGGCTACCTCCGCGCGCTCTCCGGCGGCGCCGTCGAGGTCCGCTCCGGCGGCTCCGAGCCCGGCGACAGCATCAATCCGATCGCGATCGAGGCGATGGCGGAGGAGGGCATCGACATCTCGCAGGCCGTCCCGCAGCTGATGACCACCGAGCAGGTCCAGGCCTCCGACGTCGTGATCACGATGGGCTGCGGCGACGTCTGCCCCGTCTTCCCCGGCAAGCGCTACGAGGACTGGGACCTCGCCGACCCGAAGGGCCGACCCCTCGAGGAGGTCCGCTCGATCCGCGACGACATCAGGGCCCGCGTGCAGGCGCTCGTCGCGGAGCTGCTGCCCGCCTGACCCGACCCGACGCGGTCCGGTCGCGTCAGCGTTCGGCGGGAGGCGGGAACGCCCGCCCGACCGGAGGAGGGCTCGCCGGGAGCGCCGCTCGCGCCCGGTGCAGGAAGACGGCGGTCATGACGACCCGAGCACGGGCCGGCGACGAGTCGAGCGGGCCGATCAGCTCCTCGATCCGCGCGAGGCGGTCGTAGAGGGTCTGCCGGCCTATGCCGAGCGCGGCCGCCGTCGCCGTCTTGCTCCCCCACAGCGACGCGTAGGCCTCGAGAGTGGTGAGCAGCTCGCCGCGCTGGGCGCGCAGGGGCCCGAGCACCTCCTCGACGAGGTCGTCCGCCTCCGGATCGTCCTGCAGGGAGCTCGCGAACCGCTCCAGGCGGTACTGGCGCGAGTCGACGACTCCGCCCGCGGGCGCCCACTCGCGCGCGCCGCGCACCTCCGCCAGCTCCCGAGGCACCCGCTCCTGTCCGCCGAGCCCGCTGCCGACGCAGAGCAGCGCGTCCGAGTCGAGCGCCGCGCCGAGGCGCAGGAGCTCCGCGCGGCCGGCCTCCATCGCGGCGGCGGTGGCGAACGGCAGCAGCGCCAGCAGCTCGGAGCCGACCACGCAGAGCACCGGGCCGGGATCCGCTCCCGCGCCCGTCAGGAGGCGGAGGAGAGCGCGGAGCCGCCGGTCGTCGTGACCGGTGTCGGCCCGGACGCCGAGGTAGCGCTCCCGGGATCCGGCGCCGAGCCGGCCGAGGAAGGCGTCGATCTGGAGGTCGGCCGCCGGGTCCGCGCGCGACCGATCGGCGGTGGCGATCGCGAAGAGCTGAGCGGTCAGCCGCTCGGTGACCGACGGCGGACGGTGCCGGAGCACGGCGATCGCGAGGACGTCCGGCGCCCGGTCGAGCGCGACGGCGACGGCGTGGAGGTCGGTGTCGGCGTGGGCCCGAAGGTGCAGGGTCCCCAGGAGGGACTCGCCCGCGTGCAGCACGTTCGAGAAGGTCCCGGCCGTCGGCTCCGTGTCGGCCTCCGGCCCGGGCGAGGCGCGGGCGATCTCCTCGCCCGTGAGCGAGACGAGCGAGGCGGAGGCGCCCGTCGCGGTGGCCACGACCTGCAGGAGCTCGTCGACGCCGGCGTCCCCGGAGGCGGCGTCGGCCAGCAGGCCGGACACTCTGTCCGCCAGCCGGATGCTCCGGAACTTCTGCTCGGTGAGGTGGGTGTTGATGCTCTCGCAGACCTGCACGAAGGGGACGCGCCGGGGCAGGGCGAGCACGGGCAGGCCGAGCTCGTCGGCCGCCGCGACGATCGGCGGCGGCACCGCGGGCAGGCGCGGCGAGAGCTCGAGAGCGAGGGCGCCGACTCCCGCGTCGACCAGCGACCGCACGTACTCGCGGCACTCCGCCGGGTCCTGGTCGGTCGAGAGGAGCGCGCCCTCCATCAGGAGCAGCTCGCCCCCGAGGAGGAGGGGCGCGATGTCGAGCTGCTCGCTCGTGTGCGCCCAGCGGATCACGGCGCGCTCGGCGGCCGCATGCCCCGCGGCCACCACCGGGAGCATGGCGGCGAGGCGCGGATCCCGCATCGCGTCCGACAGCAGGTAGGCCATACAGAACGTCCTCTCACGTCACGGCGAATTTACACGCGGACGCGCCGCCCGAAACGGGTCCGCACGAGAGTGGAGCCTCACCGGGCGCCCCGCCCTCCCCTTCATCCCCCTCCCCGAGAGGATCCGCCATGAGCACCGACACCCTGCACGGCACCGCCGACGCCGAGGACGCGCTGAGTCCCCTGCCCGACTCCCGACGCACCGCCCGGCTCGACGGGCAGTTCTGGATCTGGGCCGGCGCCAACATCGCCCCCATCAACTGGGTGCTCGGCGCCCTCGGCGTGAACATGGGCCTCGGCCTGGCGGACACCGTCACCGTCCTCGTGCTCGGCAACGTCGTCGGGATGGCGGTGTTCGGCTTCTTCGTCCTCCTCGGCCAGCGGACGGGGGCGACCGGGATGCTCGTGGGACGGGCGGTCTTCGGCCGGCGCGGCAACTACGTCCCGGCCGCGATCCAGGCCGTGGTCGTGATCGGCTGGTGCGCCATCAACACCTGGATCGTCCTCGACCTGGTCATCGCGCTCCTCGGCTCCGTCGGCGTCGTCGATCCGGAGCAGGCGAACGTCGGCTGGAAGATCGCGGTGGCGGCGGTGATCATGGCGGTGCAGGTCGCGATCTCCTTCCTCGGCTATCGCGCGATCGCCGCCTTCGAGCGCTGGACCGTCCCGCCGACCCTCCTGGTGCTGGCGATCATGTCGGTCGTCGCCTGGTTCTTCCTCGACATCGACTGGTCCTACGCCGGCCCCGCGGAGGGCGCGCTCACCGGAGGCGACCGCATCGCGGCCATGTCCATCGTGATGACCGCCATCGGCATCGGCTGGGGCCTCACCTGGCTCGCCTACGCCGGCGACTACTCCCGCTTCGTCGGGCCCCGCTCCTCGAAGCGCAGGCTCTACCTCGCCAGCGTCCTCGGCCAGTTCATCCCGGTGGTCTGGCTCGGCGTCCTCGGCGCGACCCTCGCGACGAAGAACGGCTCCGTGGACCCCGGGGAGCTGATCGTCGAGAACTTCGGCGCCCTCGCGATCCCCGTGCTGCTCCTGGTGGTGCACGGTCCGATCGCGACCAACGTCCTGAACATCTACTCGTTCGGCATGGCGACCCAGGCCCTCGACATCCGGCTCGGGCGCCGTGCGCTCAGCCTCATCGTCGGCGTGCTGGCCTTCGCGGCCGCGGTGTTCTTCGTCTTCCAGGACGACCTCGCCACCACGCTCGACGCGTGGCTGGTCGGCCTCGTCGGCTGGGTCGCCCCGTGGGGCGCGATCGTGCTGGTGCACTACACGGTGTTCGAGCCGCGCGTCCGCTCCTTCGGGCACCTGTTCGCGCCGGTCGGCTCGCCTCTGCTGCCGGACGTCCGCTGGCGGGCGCTGCTCTCCTTCGCGATCGGCGCGACCCTGACCTGGCTGTTCATGAACGGCTCGGTGCCCGCCCTGCAGGGTCCGGCCGCGACCGCCCTCGGCGGCGTCGACGTCTCGTGGCTCGCGGGCGGAGTCTCGGCCGGCATCGCCTATCTCCTGCTCGGCCGGGACGCTCCCGCCTGGGTCGAGCGCCGGGAGTCGGCCGCGCCGGTCGCCGCCCAGCCCGAGCCCGTCCGCGGCTGAGCCCGAGCCCCTCCGCGGGCCGGCCCCGTCCGCGAGCCGGCCCGCCCCGTCCCACCCCGCACCACGAACGGAACCGCCATGCCCCTCTTCCTCTCCGACGCCGCCGTGATCACCATGGACCCGGTCTCGGGCGCCGTCCCGATCACGGCGAGCATCCGCATCGTCGACGAGCTGATCGTCGCGATCGGCCCGGGCCTCGTCCCCGAGCCGGGCGACGAGGTGATCGACGGGCGCGACCGCCTGGTCGTCCCCGGCTTCGTCAACGCCCACACCCACTCGTGGGAGTACCTCTACAAGGGCCGCTACGACAACCTGCCGCTCGAGCTGTGGATGCTGCTGTCGTACCCGATCCTCGGGAACAGCCGCGTCGCTCCGGATCTGGTGCGGCTGCGCTCGTCGCTCTTCGCCCTCGAATCGCTGAAGGCCGGGGTCACGACCCTGGTCGACGACGTGCTCGAGAACCCGGACCAGGACGCGGAGCAGCTCGCCGCCGTCTTCGACGCGTACGACGAGATCGGCGTCCGCGCCAACATCTCGGGCCACGTGATCAGCAGGCCCTTCCACGAGACCATGCCGTTCCTCGAGGAGTACGTGCCCGCGGAGATCCTCGACCAGGCGCGGTCGGCGTCGCGCCCGACGACGGAGGGCTACCTCGCCTTCAGCCGCGAGGCCTTCGCGACCCAGCACGGGAGGGGAGGCGGGCGGCTGCGCTACATGGTCGCCCCGTCCGCTCCTCAGCGCTGCGGGCCCGAGCTGCTGGTCGGTGCGACCGAGCTGGCGCTCGAGCACGGGGCGGAGTGCCACATCCACGTCCTCGAGACGAAGACGCAGCTGGTGACCGGCGAGCTGGCCTACGGCTCGACCCTGGTCGAGTACATGGAGCGGATCGGCGCGCTCTCCCCGAACACGACCTTCGCCCACGGGATCTGGCTCACCGACTCCGACATGGAGCGGATCGCGGCCGCGGGCACGTCCGTCTCCCACAACCCGATCTCGAACCTCAAGCTCGGCTCGGGCATCGCCCCGTGGCGCGCGCTGCACGACGCGGGCGTGAACCTCGGCCTCGGGACCGACGGCTGCTCGAGCAGCGACTCGCCGCGCATGCTCGACGTCGTGAAGGCCGCGGCGCTCCTGCACAAGGTCACGGATCCGGACATCGCCACCTGGCCGACCGTGTCCGAGGTCCTCACGGCCGGCACGATCGGAGGCGCGCGCAGCGCCGTGCTCGACGACGTCACCGGCAGCATCGAGGTCGGCAAGCAGGCCGACCTCGTCGTCTACGACCTGGAGACGCTGAACTTCACTCCGCGTCAGCGGCTCGAGAACCAGCTCGTCTACTCCGAGAACGGCTCGTCGATCGACACCGTGATCGTCGCGGGCCGGGTCGTCGTCTCGAAGGGCGTCTCGACGACCGTCGACGAGGCGGCCCTCCGCGCGGATCTCGCCGCGCAGCTGGGGGAGATCGTGGCGTGGCAGGACTCGCTGGACCGCACGAACGGCGTGCTCACGGAGCCGTTCCGGCGGATGTACGAGCGGGCGATGCGGCACGACGCCCCCGTCGACCGCTTCAGCGGCCGCCGACTGGCCTGAGGGCGCGCCGGCTCCCGGCGGACTCCCGGCTCGGCACGCGGACGGGCAGGGGCGCGGCTCCAGTAGGTTGCGCACATGAGGTGGCGAGCGGGAGCGGTGGCGGTGCTCGTCCTCGCGATCGCGGGGTGCACGCCGCAGCCCGGTCCCGGGCCGACCAGGGGGCCCTCGACCGCTCCTGTCTCCGGCCCGGTCGTCGGCGGCTACGGCGATCTGCACGTCGCGCCCGACGGCACGATGATGTTCTGCTACTCCGACCCCGACCCCGGATTCACGGGCATCTGGCGCGAGTGCCAGGACGGGATCCGCACCGAGGGCGTCGACCCGGCCGCGATCGACGCGACCCTCGGCGAGACGGCGACCGCCGATCCGGGCGGGCACCGGTGGGTCGGCGCCGCGGGCGGGAAGCGCACGACCGAGGACGGCACGGCTGTCTACACCGTCTTCCTCGCGGGGACGCGCACCGACGACGCCTTCACCGTGACCGCGGTCGGCGAGGGGTCCTCCCGCGTGCCGTCCGAGTACCAGGAGCTGCAGCCGGGCGTGCCGGGCGGGTTCCTGGTGCGGCTCGAGCCGATCGCGGCGCCGGACGGCAGCGGTCCCGACGGCGGGTCGGAGGCGCCTGCCGCGTCGGAGTCGCCCGTTGCGTCGGAGGCGCCCGGCGCGTCCGATCCGGCGAAGGCGCCCGCCGCGCCCGGCACCACCGATCCGTCCGAGCCCGCCGGCTAGAGCGGTCGCGGCCGGTACCGCTCGATCAGCGCGTCGAAGAGGCCGTTCATCCGCTCGTCGACCACGCGGCGCGACTCGTCGGCGTCGTACCACTCCACGATCTCGCGGGCGCCGTCGCTGAAGCGCACCGAGGGGGAGTAGGCCGGGACGAGGCGGCGGATCTTCGCGTTGTCGAACACCATCGAGTGCGCCTTGTCGCCGATGATCCCGGCACCGAGCTCGGGGTCGGCCGCGGCGATCGCGTCGGAGGCGACGTGCACGAGGCGCGGCTCGACTCCGGCCGCCGCGGCGAGGCAGCGGTGGATCTCGTCCCAGGTCGGCGTCTCGTCGCCGGTGATGTGGAAGGCCTCGCCGATCGCGGCGGAGGCGCCGAGGAGCCCGACCAGGCCGACGGCGACGTCGTCGGCGTGCGTGAGCGTCCAGAGCGAGGTGCCGTCGCCGAGGACGACCACCTCCTGGCCGCGGCGCATCCGGTCGACGACGGTCCAGCCTCCGTCGACGGGCAGCGCGGTGCGGTCGTAGGTGTGCGAGGGGCGGACGATCGTGACCGGGAAGCCGCTGCGGCGGTACTCGGCGACGAGGAGGTCCTCGCAGGCGATCTTGTCCTGCGAGTAGCCCCAGAAGGGATTCCGCAGCGGCGTCGACTCGGTGACGGGCAGGCTCCGCGGCGGCTTCTGGTAGGCCGAGGCCGAGCTGATGAAGACGTACTGGCCGGTGCGGCCGGTGAAGAGGTCGACGTCCTGCTGGACGTGGTCGGGGGTGAAGGCGACGAAGTCGATCACCGCGTCGAAGCTCCGGTCGCCGAGCGCGGTGGTGACGGAGTCGGGGTCGCGGCCGTCGGCCTGCACCTCGCGGACGCCCTCGGGCAGCGGGCGGAGCGACGTCCGCCCCCGGTTCAGCACGGTCACGTCGTGGCCGAGCCGCAGCGCCTCGCGGACGCAGGCGGCGCTGATGATGCCCGTCCCGCCGATGAACAGCACGCTGAGCGACATGGATCCTCCTCCGGCGGCGCCCGCGGCGGACGCCTCCCGACCCGATTCCCGCACATCGGGGCGCCGCGCGCGAGTCCCTTGACCCGGCTACCGCTCGACGGGACGGGGCCGCCCGTCCTCCGGCGCCCGCCCGAGGAGCGCTTCCGGGGCGGCGGCGACCGGCGCCTCGGAGGCCGCCGCGGCCGACGTCCGCTGCTCGATCGAGCGGCCCCAGGCCGTGCCCGCCAGGATCAGCGCGATGCCGAGGAAGCCGATCGGCGCGATCGGGTCGCGGGCGAGCGCGACTCCGACGACCGCCGCCCACACGGGCTCGGTGCCCAGCAGCAGGCTGACCCGGGAGGGGGAGGTGCGGCGGACCGCCCAGGTCTGCACGAGGAAGCCGAACACGGTGCAGACCAGGACGAGGTAGAGGAACAGCCCGGCGCCCACGGGGTCGAGCCCCGCGACGTACTCGGGCATCGGCACGCCGACGACGAGCGACGCGGCGCTGAACACGACGGCGCAGGTGCCGAGCTGCACCGTGGTCAGGCGGAGGGAGTCCATCGGCGCCCGGGCCGAGAGGCGGTGCATCGACGTGACGTGCACGGCCCGCACGACGGCGGCGCCGAGGATCAGCAGATCGCCGGGGGAGAGCGGGCGGAGGGCGCCGTTGCCCGCGAGCAGCGCGACTCCGACGACCGCGACGAGGCACGCGAGCAGGAAGCGGCCCGGGAGCCGGCGCTTCGAGACGGCGGAGTCGAGGATCGGCGTGATCACGATCGTCAGGCTGATGATGAGGCCCGCGTTGGTGGCGGAGGTGCCGGCGATGCCGTAGGTCTCGAGCGCGAAGATCGTCGCGAGCAGGGCGCCGATGGTGACGCCGACCCGCCACTCCGCCGCGGTGATCCGGTGCCGCCGTGCCGCGACGATCACGGCCAGGCAGAGGGCGGCGAGGGTCATCCGGGAGCCGAGCAGCGCCATCACGCTCGAGTCGGTGACGAGCTCTTTCGCCGCGAAGTACGTCGAGCCCCAGGAGGCGGCGACCACGAGCAGGAGGAGGTCGACCCGGAAGCGGGAGAGGAGAGCGCGCACGGCTCATGGTGGCGGCAGGGAGACCCGCAGGACAAGACGGCGTCTTCTTCGCCGACGCGTAAGTTGGAACTCATGGAACTGGGACAGCTCAGAGCGCTTCGAGAGCTCGGAGAGCGCGGGAGCATCGCCGCCGTGGCCGCCGCGATGAGAGTGTCGCCCTCCTCCGTCTCGCAGCAGATCAGCGCGCTGCAGCGCCGCACGCCGGCGGCGCTGACCTTCCGCGACGGGCGCCGGACCGCGCTGACCCCCGCCGGTCGCGCTCTCGCCGCGGCGGTGGTCGAGGTCGAGGTGGCGCTCGAGCGGGCGGCCCGCGCGGTCGCGGACTTCGAGGGGGAGCCGAGCGGGACGGTCTCGGTCGCCGCCTTCCACAGCGCGGGGCTGGCGATGTTCGGCCCGCTGCTGGAGGCGCTGCGAGCACCGGGCCGGCCGGGCGTCGCGCTCGCCGACTTCGACGTGGCGCAGAGCGCCTTCGCCGGGCTGACCGCGGATCACGACCTGGTGATCGCGCACCGGCTCGCCGGCAGCGCCGAGTGGCCCGGGACCGTGCGGTCGACGCCCCTCCTCTTCGAGCCGCTCGATCTCGCTCTCCGCCGCGACCATCCGCTCGCCGCGGCGGACGTCGTCCGCCCCGCCGATCTCCGCGACGAGGAGTGGGTGGCGGTGCACGAGGGCTTCCCCCTGGAGCGAGCCATCGACGCCATCGCGGTCCTCGCGGGCGGCGACGCGCGCATCCCGCACCGGATCAACGACTTCCTGGTCGCGGCCGCGGTGGTCGCGGCGAGCGACGGCGTCGCGCTGCTGCCGCGGTACACGACCGACCTGCGGCGCACGCCGGAGGTGGTCCTCCGGCCGCTCGGGATCCCGGGGCTCGGCCGCCACATCGACTGCCTCGCCCGGCCCGAGACGCTGGAGCGCTCGGCCGTGCGGGTCGTGCTGGAGCAGCTGACCGGGATCGGCGCGGGGCTCGCCGCCGCGCCGTAGCATCGTGCCGTGCGCCGCCTGATCGAGACCACGGCCGGAGACCCGGCCGCCACGGCCCTCTTCGCCCTGCAGGAGGCCGACCTCCTCGCCCGCTACGGCGGCGACGACACCGGTCCGCGTCCTCCGGCGGACGCCCCGACCCTGCTGCTCGAGATCGACGGCGGGCTCGTCGGCTGCGTGGCGCTCGCGGTCGAGGACGGCATCGGCGAGATCAAGCGGATGTTCGTGGTGAGCGCTGCACGGGGCCGCGGGCTCAGCCGGGTGCTGCTCGCCGGCGTCGAGCGGCTGGCGGCGCGCGAGGGCGTGGAGCTGCTCCGCCTGGTGACCGGCACGGAGCAGCCGGAGGCGATGGCCCTCTACGCGAGCGCCGGCTACGACCCGATCGCGGGCTACGGCTACTGGGGCGACGAGCCGAACTCGCGCTGCTACGCGAAGACGCTCGGGACGCTGCCGGCCGACCCGGGCTGAGGTCGGCGGACGCCTCCAGCGGGCGTCGTCGTCCGCTGATGCGGGGTCCGCGACGTCCTGGTGCCGCTGCTCGGTGCTGCGGGAGAACCTCCAGAAGGTGAGGCCCTGGCGGCGCGACGCGCCGTGTCCGGGCGACGTTCGCGCCAGAGCGGCCTCGGAATGCCCGGGTTCTCGCGGGCAAGGCGACTCTGTCGGAGCAGCGCGGGCATCCTCCCGCGCCTCTCACCCGACTCTGCCCCCGACACCCAGGGGTGCACGACGACAGAAGGACTCCGATGCAGACCGAAGACACCAGCACCCCGACCGGCGGATCCCCCCGCCTCACCGAGCGACGAACGGTGGTGAGGGGCGCGGCATGGGCGGTGCCCGTGGTGGCAGCCTCGATCGCTGCCCCGATGGCCGCGGCCTCCACCACTCCCCAGTGCGCCCTGCAGGACGCGCAGCGCATCGACGCCACCTCGACCACCGCGCTCGCGGCCCGCACGATCGCCGTTCCCGCGGGCACCCAGTGGGTCCGCTTCACGGTGGTCGGCGGCGACGGCGGCGGAAACCGAGAACCCTCGGGGGCCACCCTCAGCGGCGCGCGGGTCACGGGCACCATCCCCGTCGACGCGCTCGGCGGAGCGTCCGAGATCGTCCTCACCGCCGGATCGGCCGGCAGCACCCAGGCCGGGGGTCGCGGACTCGGCAACGGCGGGGCTCCGGGGACACCGGGCTACTTTCTCACCGGAGGAGGGGGCGGGGCCAGCGGGATCACCGCCGCGGGCTCCCTGCTCGTCATCGCGGGCGGCGGCGGTGGCCAGGCGGTAGTCATCAGCTCGAACGACTTCACGCGATCGTTCCCCGCCGGACCGAACGCGGCGTCCGGAGGCCCGGTCGGCGGCTCCGGCTTCGACGGCGGGGCCTCGCGCACCGACAGCCGCACCGGCTCCACCGGACAGGCCGTGAGCACGGGCGGAACGCAGACCGGGCCGGGGCAGCCCGGTGTGACGACGGTGAACGTGACCGAGACGGTTCTCGGCAGCCCGGGCTCCGGGCGCGACGGCGGCGCCGGCGCCCCGAGGACGCCCTCGAGCCAGCAGAGGAGCTACGGGTCCGGTGGCGGTGGCGGCGGCTACTTCGGCGGTGCCGGCGGCGGCACCTCCCTGTGGCTGCGCGGTGGCGGTTCCTACGCGGCCAACTCTGCGAACGGCGGCGGCGGCAGCAGCTTCGCCGCGTCCGGCGTGACCGTCGAGAGCTCCCAGGTCGACACGCGTTCCGCGACGATGGGCTACGTGGAGGTCGCCTTCTTCGTCTGCGCGTAGCGCCGGCGCGAAGGCCTGACGGGCTCCCGGGACCCCCCGCTCCGGCGTGCGGTCACGGGAGCCCGTCGTCGTCACCGTCCGCTCCACCGTCGTCACCGTCCGCTCCACGCCCTGCCCGTCCTCCTGATGCCCGTACTGATCATACCAGTATGGGCGGAACGGCGCTGGAGCTCACCCCTCCTGCGGCTCCGCGCCGTCGTGCTGGAGGCGCACCAGGACGCGGCGGAGGTGCATCGCCGCGAGGACGCCGGGCCCGAGGGTCCGGGAGGTCGCGGCCGTCCGCTCGTCGACGACCTGCACGAGGTGCCGGATCGCGCGGGCCGCGCCTCCGATCGCCCGGTGCGCGGCGGGGGAGCCGGCGTCGTCGCGGTCGATCGCGTCGGCGACCGCCCGGCAGGCCTCGCTCAGCGGCGGGCCGAGCGCCGGATCGAACGGGAGCGCGCCGGGCCGCTCCCAGATGGTGTCCGCGAGGGCGCCGCTGAGGTCGCGGACGTGGAAGAGGATCGCGTCGAGCGTCTCGAGGCGGAGGTGGTCGGGCCGGGAGTCGCGGCGGTGCAGCAGCGCGCGCGGGTTGCCCTTGCGGCTCTCGTCCGCCTCCGCGAGGGCCGCGCGGACCTCCTCCGCCGTCCGGGCCAGCTCCTCGCCGTTGCGCGCCCACGCCTCGTGCTCGGGCGGCCACGTCTCCTCGAGCGCGGCGGCCAGTTGGCGCAGGTGCTCCGCGAGCTCGCGCTGGAACGCGTCGATCCGGGCGGACGCCGCCTCGACGGTGAGCCCGGGGGCGACGACCACGTTCACCAGCAGCCCCACCACCACGCCCACGGCCATCTGCACGAGGTAGCCGAGGGAGTAGTCCTCGGCGTCGGCCCCGCCGATGATCAGGACGAACAGCGCCGCCATCGGCACGTACTCGCGGCCCGCGCCGAACCAGCCCGTCCCCGAGAGGACCACGCCGATCCCGACCACGAGTGGGATCGTCCACCAGGTCGGGCCGACGGTGACGATCACGAGAGCCGCGAGGCCGATGCCGGCCGCGAGTCCGAGCAGGGTCTGCAGCCCGGTGCGGACCGAGCCCATCAGCGTCGGGTACATGCTGACGAGGGCGCCGAGCGGCGCGTAGTACGGGTACTGCTCCGCGACTCCGGGAGCGAGCGGCGCGACGGCCCAGGCGATGCCGACCGCCAGCGCCGTCTTGAGCGCGAGCATCAGGCGCGAGCCGGTGACCGCCTCCCGCCAGGCGAGGGCGGCGCGGGGCGTCCGGGTGCGGGGCATCCCGGCACCTTAGGCGAGCGGTGCGGTTCGTCTCTCCCCTCTTGACACCGGCGGCGGGGGTGCGGGGCGGCGGCTCGGGGCGGCGGTGCTGTTCATGAAGGAGGAAGAACGTCCGATCCGGCTCTCCCAGCCCGCGCCGTTCCGCGGGGCGCCGCGAATCGTTCCTGAGTTGTGAACGCGACCGGGGGTCCGCGGGCGGCGTGAGGCGATGTCACCCCCGCTCACGGGGACCGTTGAGTTTGCACAAACGCCCTGTTACCGTGAACAAATCGTGTAGCGGGCGGCGTCGGAGATCTCGAAGTGGAGGTCGCGCCGGATCCTGCGAGGCACGGCCAGTCCTTCTCCGAGGTCCACCGGGCTTCTCTCCGTGGCGTCCTCCGGCGCCTCTCCGGAGCCCCTTCGCCCCCGGGGGCGCGCCGCTCACGGTGCGCCTCCGGGCCCCACGCCGCCCCCTGACGATGGAGTCACGATGACGACCGCACCGACGCTCGCCGACGTAGAGCGCCCCCGACCCGCGGGGCTCCGGCGCCGGCTCACGGCCGGACTGCTGATCCTGCTCGCCGCGGTCGTGGCCCTGCCCTTCACCGCTGCCTCGCCGGCCGTCGCCCTCGGCGAGCCGACCTTCACGAACCCGATCGCGCCGGACACCGCCGACCCGACGATCGAGTTCCACGACGGCAACTACTACATGGTCGCGACGACCTGGGACAACCGCGTCGTGATGCGGAAGGCGCCCACTCTCGCGGCGCTCGGCACCACTGCCCCGACCACCGTGTACACCGACACGAACCCCGGCCGGAACGCCAACATGTGGGCGCCCGAGCTGCAGCGGCTCCAGGGTCCGAACGGCTGGCGCTGGTACCTCATGTACACGATGGGGACCGCGGGGAACTTCGACGGCCAGCACCTGCAGGTGATCGAGAGTGCCGGGGACGACCCGATGGGCCCGTACACCTACAAGGGGCGCCCGGTGCCGACCGACCGGTGGAACATCGACGGCGCGTACCTGGAGCTGAACGGCGAGCTCTTCATGACCTGGTCGGAGTTCCAGCCCGGGAACGGCCTCCAGAGCAACTACATCGCCCGGATGTCGGACCCGTGGACCGCGACCAGCACCGGCAACGTCCTCTCGGAGCCGGTCGAGCCGTGGGAGACCATCGGCATGCCCGTCAACGAGGGCCCGATCCCGCTGCAGAAGGACGGCCGCACCTGGATCGTCTACTCGGCGAGCTTCTGCGGCACCGAGGACTACCAGCTGGGCACCCTCGAGTACGACGGCACCGGCGACCCGGTGCTCGCCTCCTCCTGGACCAAGAGCGACGGACCCGTCTTCTCGAAGGCGAACGGCGAGTACGGCACCGGCCACAACGACTTCTTCGACTCGCCCGACGGCACCGAGACCTGGAACCTGTACCACGCGAACCCCGGCCCGAACGACGGCTGCGGCCGTCAGCGCTCGGCCCGCGCGCACCTCGTCGAGTGGACCGCGACCGGCGAGCCCGACTTCGGCGCTCCGCTCGGCACCGCGGCCCGCATCCCCGTCCCCAGCGGCGAGAACGCCCCGATCACCGCTCGCGTCGAGGGCGCCCCGTGGCAGCTCGTCAGCCGCAGCACCGGCCTCTGCGCCACCGTCTCCTCCGCGCAGAGCGGCGACGGCGCGGGCGTCGTGCAGGGCTCCTGCTCGACTCCGCGCGCGAACTGGATGCTCGACGCGACCGGCGAGGGCACCCTCCGCGTGATGAACGCGTCGAGCGGCAAGGCGCTCGGACCGGTCGGCTGCGCCACCGGCACCGCCGGTCTCCAGCAGTCCGCGTGGCTCACCACGAGCTGCCAGCAGTGGACGGTCGCCCCGGCCACCGGCGGCTACTCGACCCTGACGAACCGCACCAGCGGCAAGCTGCTGGAGGCGTCCGGCTCGACCGTCCGCCAGGCGGCCGCCACCTCCGCCGCGGCTCAGGAGTGGGTGCTGCGTCCCGCCGGGCCCGTCGCCGTCACGTCCTTCGTGACCGGCAAGTCCTTCGACCTGCCGAACTGCTCCACGGCCGACGGCGCCCTGCTCCAGCAGCAGGACTGGCTCGGCTCGCCCTGCCAGCGCGTCACCTTCGGCTCCGCCGCCGACGGAGCGCTCGAGATGCATCCCGTCTCGGCCGCCGCCAAGTGCCTCGCGGTCACCGGAGGCTCCACCGCCGATGGCGCGACCGTCACCCAGGGCGCGTGCAACGTCTCGGGCAGCAGCTGGCGCCTCCGCCCGGGCAACGACGGCACCGTCGAGCTGCGGGCCGCGCACAGCGGCAAGGCGCTCGACCTCTCGAACTGCTCGGCGCAGAACGGCACGCGGATCGGGCAGTGGAGCGTCCTGAACAACGACTGCCAGCGCTTCCGCCTCTCGCTCGGCGCCCCGGCGTCG
>NZ_PSUG01000053.1:0-25935 GCF_002931755.1 Rathayibacter sp. AY2B3
CGGAGCACCGGCGGAGGACCTGCACGAGGCGACCACCGGCTCCCCCGAGGGCTCGGCCCTCCTCTGCGGCGGGGGCGGGGGCGCCCTGTAGCGGACATGTCCTCTAGAGGGCGGAGCGTCACTCCACCAGGGCGGAGCCTGGCCCCTCGGGGCGCCCGGCGGAAGGGCTTGCCCGGATCCGCGGCGGGGGATTGGCTGGAGGGCAGGAGAGAGAGGTGTCACCATGACGCAGACCTTCCCCGCCTGGTTGCGGGATCAGCAGAAGAGGGACGACGAGGTCGGCCGCTTCGCGCAGGCCTTCGGCGGTCGCGACGACCTGCCCGAGCACGGCGGCCGCGCGATCTACGACGGCTACTTCGCCAGCGAGCCCGAGTCGGCGCAGGCCGATCTGGACCGCGCCTGGATGGAGTTCGAGGCGCACCCCGAGCCGTCCGCCACGTCCGACGAGCCGGAGGGACTCCGATGAGCGACCAGACCCCGATGGGCGACCAGACCCCGAGCCCCGTCGAGGACCCGGACGACCAGTCCGACAAGCCCTCGCAGGCCGAGGGCGAGGACGAGCGCGACACGCCGCACGAGGTCCTGCCCGCCGAGGGCAAGCCCTCGAAGGCCGAGGGCTGAGCCGACGCACTCCCGGAGGGGCGCATCCTGCAGAGGGTGCGCCCCTCCGTCCCGTCAGCGGCCGGTGACCGCCAGCAGCTCGTGCGCCGCGGCGCTGTCCGGGTAGCGGAGGAGCACGCGCTCCAGATCGCGCCGGGCCGGGGCCGTCCGCCCGTCCGAGAGGAGCGTGCTCGCGCGCTCGAGGAGTGCCTCCGCCCGCAGCTCCACGGGCCGCGCGCTGGTGACGGTCGGGCGCACCACCCGGTCGAACGCCTCGAGGGCGCCCTCGATCAGGCCGAGCTCGCGCAGAGCGGCGCCGCGGCGGATGAGGACGGCGGCGGAGGCGGCGTCGACGTTGTCGACGGGGGCCGAGAAGTCGGCCACGTCCCGCCAGCGGCGGCGGGCGGAGTAGAGGGAGGCGAGCGTCGAGGCCGCGAGGGTCGACGGCTCCAGGGTCTCGACCGCCACGACCGCCGCGGCCGGATCCGTGGGTGCCGCCAGCTCGGCGTAGAGCAGGCGCAGCGCCGGGGCGTCGAGCGGCACCTCCACGTCGAGGCCGCCGCTCAGCGGCAGGCGGACGGTCAGCGCGATCCCGTAGCGGCGGAGGAAGGAGTCGACCGACGGGTCGTATCGGATGCGCACCAGCCAGCCGGTGAGCCGCAGAGCGCGGTCGTCGTCGGAGGAGTGCAGGGCGTCGCGGACGAGCTCGACGACGGCCGCGAGGCGCGAGCCCTCGGGGGAGCCGGTGGTCGCCTCGTGCAGGTCCTCCGCCGGTGCTCCGGCGCGCACGAGCCGGAGCAGGGGCGCCTCCCACGCCGGAGCGAGGGCGGAGGGGCGCACGAGCCCCGGCCCGCCGGGCATGCTGAGCCAGCCGGACAGCCGGGAGCGGTGGTCCTCCGGGGAGAGCGGGTCGCCGACCGCCCGGAGCCGGGGGCGTGCAAGAGCGCGGAGCTCACCGCTCCGTCGGAAGCCGACTGCCACGGCCGATCCCCCTCCGCGTGCGACGACGGCTGAGGACCGTCGATCCGCCGAGTCTACGGCGTCGCGCGCCGCGGTCACCCCCGAACGGGGAGCGACGCGGTGGCGGCGATCCCCCGCCTCCACCGCCTCATCCGCCGATCGATCCGGCCGTGCGCAGCGGCATCACGTCGGGCTTCTCGGCGGTGCTCTCGATCGTCACGACCGCCTTCTCCTCGTTCGAGCGGAGCACGGCGTCCATGATCTCGAGCACGTGCAGGGCCACGCGGCCGGAGGCGCGGTGCGGCCGGTCCTCCGCGATCGCCTCCGCGAGGTCGGCGAGTCCCACTCCGCGGCCGGTGTCGATCACGCCGGCGGAGTCGGGGACGACCCGCCAGTCCTCGTCGCGGACGGCGACCTCGACCGGGTCCGAGAACATGTTCGGGTCCGGGACCGAGATGGTGCCCTCGGTGCCGTAGACCTCGAACTTCGGGGCCCGGCTGCGCCAGACCTCGAAGCTCACGGTGACGGTCGTGGCGACTCCGCTCGCGTGCTCGAGCAGCGCGGTGATGTGGGTGTCGATCGTGACCTCGATGGGCGTGCCCGCCTTCGGCCCGGTCTCGATCGTGCGCGGGCGGTCGGAGCGGGTGGCCAGGCCCGTGACGCGGACGACCGGCCCGAAGAAGTGCACGAGCGCCGTCAGGTAGTACGGGCCCATGTCCAGCAGCGGGCCGCCGCCCGGCTGGTAGTAGAACTCGGGCGCCGGGTGCCAGCGCTCGTGGCCGGGCGCGGCCCAGTGCACCTGCGCGGCGATCGGGGTGCCGATCGCTCCGGAGTCGAGGGTGAGGCGCGCGGTCTGCACGCCGGTCCCGAGCACCGTGTCCGGGGCGCTCGCGAAGCGCAGGCCCAGCTCGTCCGCGAGGTCGAGCATCGGCGCGGCCTCGGCCGGGTTCAGTCCGAGGGGCTTCTCGGCGAAGACGTGCTTGCCCGCCTTCAGGGCGCGGGTGCCGATCTCGACGTGCGCCGCGGGAATCGTGAGGTTCAGCACCGCGTCGATCTCCGGGTCGTCGATCAGCGCGTCGACGGACAGGGCGCGGACGCCCTGCTCGTCGGCGACCTGCTGCGCCCGCTCCTGGTTCAGGTCGGCGACCGCGACGAGGCGGAGGCCGGGGAAGGTCGGGAGGTTCGCGAGGTACTGCTCGCTGATCTTCCCGACTCCGATGATGCCGACTCTCAGCGGGACGCCCACAGCATTCCCCTCTCGATGATCGTGCGGACGTTGTCGTCCTGGAGGATCTCGACGCGGTGGCCCGGCGTCGAGACGAAGATGCGGCCCTCGCCCCAGAGGCGGGTCCAGATCGCGGGGGAGGTGATGGGGCGCTTCCACGGGTCCCACGGGCGGACGGCCTGCGTGGTCGTGGCGAGCACGTCGTTGTAGTCGTCGTGCAGCACCCAGTACTGCTCGGTGACCAGCTCGAAGTCCGAGACGCCCTGCGTGATGGGGTGGTCGGCGGCGAGGGCCGTCATCTCGATCGTGTGCGGCACGTAGTTGTCCGACTGCTCGCCGGTGCGCTCGTCCGGGTGCTTGCCGGGGTGCGAGGCGAACTGGCCGCCGATCAGCTGCAGGTAGTCGGAGTTGTCGCGGTAGGAGTCGGCGATCCCGCCGTGCCAGCCGGCGAGGCCCGTGCCGCGCTCGACCGCCGCGCGGAGGCCCAGGAACTCCTCCCACTGGATGGAGGTCATCGTGTTCGACTGCACGATCAGGTCGACCGTCCGCAGGTACGCCTCGTCGGCGTACACGGCGGTCGACTCCTCGACGCGCACGTCGTAGCCGTTGTCTCGGAGGAACGGCAGGAACAGCTCGGTCGCCTCGACCGGTTGGTGGCCGTCCCAGCCCCCTCGGACGACGAGGGCCGTCTTGCCGGGAGTGGTCGGGGAGTGGTCGGTCATCGTCGTCCTCACGTGCTGGCGGATCGCTCCGCGGTTCGTCGTCGAAACAGGACTTGCGCAACTTCAGTGCGGGAGCCCCGGCGTTCGACCATCATGCACCGCGGTTCCCGGCGGGAGCAAGCCGTCCGCGCGCCGGTCTAGTTGCGAAAGTCGGTATCCGCTACGGTGAGCACATGCCCGACCACGACGACGTCTCCGGAGCGACCACCCGCCCGACCATGGCGCTGATCGCCGAGCGTGCCGGGACGAGCGTCCCCACCGTCTCGAAGGTGCTCAACGGCGGCACCGACGTCTCGGAGGCGACCCGTCTGCGCGTGATGGAGGCGGCGCACGCGCTCGGCTACCGCCGCCGTCCGCGCCTGCGCCCGCCGGTCGAGGACCCGCACTCCGCTCAGATCGTCGACGTCGTCGTCGGCCACATCGGCGGCACCTGGATCGGCCCGGTCCTCGAGGGGATCGAGGCCGAGGCCTCCGCCGCCGGAGTCGACCTGGTGCTCACCCGCGCCCGCGACGACGGCGCCTGGATCAGCCGCCTCCTCCGCCGCCCCTCGCTCGGCGCCATCGTGGTGCTGGTCAACGTCTCGGCCGCGCAGCTGCACCTGCTGACCACCGCCGAGCTGCCCGTGGTCGTCGTCGACCCCAGCACGCGGCCCCCGGCCGACGTCGCGAGCGTCGGCGCGACCAACTGGGACGGGGGCCGCATGGCCGCCGAGCACCTCCTCGCCGAGGGCCACACCCGCTTCGGCGTCCTCGGCGGCACCCGCACCCAGCTCTACAGCAGCGCCCGGATCGACGGCTTCACCACCGCGCTCCGCGCCGCCGGAGCCGCCGACCCGCGCGTCGCCTACTGCGACTGGGACCGCGAGCTGGCCCGCGAGGCCGCCGGGCTGATGCTCGCCGAGCCGGACGCGCCGACCGCCTTCTTCGCCTGCTCCGACGTGATGGCGCTCGGCGTCTACGAGGCCGCCGACGACGTCGGCCTCCGCATCCCGCGCGACCTCAGCGTCGTCGGCTTCGACGACGTCGAGGAGTCGGCCTGGGCGACCCCGCCGATGACCACGATCCAGCAGCCCATCGGCGAGATGGGCGCCATCGCCTTCCGGATGCTGCACCAGGCGCACCGGTCCGCGACCCCGCTCGCGTCCGGGGCCTCGGCGACCCGCATGGAGCTGGAGACCCGGCTGATCCGCCGCGCCTCCGTCGCGCCCGTGCGCGTCTAGGTTTCTGAAACCTCGCCTTTGCGTCAGGTTCGTCGATCGCGATCGATCGAGAGAGTTGTGCCCTTAGTGTCGCGTCGCGCTCGGGGCATCGAAGGAGAGGAGTCACCGAGGAGCCTTGTGAGGAACGATGAACGATGTCATCGTCCCTCACGTCGGTGGATTCGGCTCCGGAGGTGGACCTCCGCACCCGCGAGAGGTGGGGCAGGAGCCTTACTTCACCACGGGCCCGATCGCTGCGGATGTCCGCGTCGCGGTAGTGAAGCCGGCCTTCTTCCCGGTCACAACGACCGTAATCGCCTTCCCCGCAGTCGCACTAGAGAGCTTGAGCGTCGCACCCGTCGCTCCCGTGATCGCAGCACCGTTCGCCTTCCACTGGTAGGTCAGCGAGACAGGAGAAGGCCCCCAAGTGCCGGAAATCGCGGTCAGCGTTGTACCGATCTTTGCCGTGCCGGAGATCTTGGGAGTCGGGCCGGTCAGGACGCCGGCACTCACCGCTGCTGTACTCACTGATGTCCGGCTGGTCGTCGTGTACCCGGATGCGCTGCCGGTCACCGTCACGGTGATCGTCTTTCCCAGGACGACGCTCGAAGGAGCGTAGGTAGCAGTTGTCGCGCCTGCGATCACGGAACCGTTCGCTTTCCATTGGAAGGCGAATTTAGCCGCGGAGGTCCCCCAGGAGCCGGCCGAAGCGGTGAGCAAGGAGCCGACGCGGGCTGTACCACTGATAGTCGGAGTGGTCGCCGAGAACGTACCCGATACCACCGCTTGCGTAGGTGCAGAGGTTCTGGTCGCAGGCGAGTACCCAGGCGCTGCTCCACTCACCGAAACGGCGATCTTCTTGCCGAGAGTTGAGCTGGTCGGGGTGAAGGTGGTGGCAGTCGCTCCAGCGACGGCCGCCCCGTCAGCCGTCCACTGATAGGTAAAAGCGACTCCCTCCGGTGTCCACTGTCCTGCAGAGGCGGTGAGAGTCGAGCCCACCTTCGGTGAACCGCTGATGGACGGAGTCGCTGCTGCCAGGACGCCCTTGGCGATCGGAGAGGTCGCCGATGACGTCCGTGTGGATGAGACGTAGCCCGACTTCGAACCGGTGACCGCCACCGTCAGGGTCTTGCCCGCGTCGGAGGCACTAGGGACATAGGAGGATCCGGTAGCGCCGACGATGTCGACGCCGTTCGAGCGCCACTGAAAGGCGAGGTCGACCGGTGCCGGCCCCCAGGTACCCGTCACCGCCGTCACAAGAGAACCGACTGCCGCAGAACCGGAGATGAGTGGGACGGAAGAGGAGAGGGTGTCCCCACCGAGCACGACGCTCCGGCTCACGATCCAGCTCTCACCTGCGACGTTGATCGCGCTGACCGAGAGAGTGTAGGAGCCGTTAGGAGCGAGATTGGTGAAGGACTGTGATCGCTTTGTCGAGGAAACGATGGTCGACCAGGCGCCAGAACCGCTCGCATCTACGCCGTCACGGGACACCCTGTATCCGGAGATCGACGTTCCTCC
Organism: Rathayibacter sp. AY2B3; assembly: GCF_002931755.1. Lineage (NCBI taxonomy): Bacteria > Bacillati > Actinomycetota > Actinomycetes > Micrococcales > Microbacteriaceae > Rathayibacter > Rathayibacter sp. AY2B3. The sequence continues at coordinate 6,228 of NZ_PSUG01000053.1, forward strand.
GGTATCGGAGGGAGGCGACCATTGCAGGACGGCGGACCGGGTGGCGCTGTCAGGAATCGCAATCACTTTGGTCGGTTCGGAGGGCTGGAAGAAAGGCTGAGACACGATCGACGTCGTCGCTCGCGCGCCACTCCCCTTCGCGTTGACCGCCTGTAGCGTGAACGTGTAGGTGGTGTTCGGCTTCAGATTCGTGAAAGTCTGCGAACGCTTATCCGGACTGACCAGCGTCGACCAGGGGCCGCCCCCTGAAGCGTCCGAGCCGTCCCGACCGATCCGGTAACCGGTGATGGGCGATCCGCCGTCCCGCTCGGGCGCTCGCCACATCACCGTGACGTTGCCGCCCGTGGCTTCCGTGATCTCGAAGTACTGCGCTGCGTCCGGGGCTGCAGAGCCAGTCGAGAAGCGCGAGCATGTCTCTGCCAGATGGTCCCAGTAGACCTCGCCCTCGTAGTCGTATTGCGAGCTGTTGCCGGGCCGGACGCAGTACTCGTACCGCATGTTTCGTTCGATGGGCACGATCGCCGACGTGATGGCCGGGGAGGAGGTCGGCTGGTCCCAGACTGTCCCTGTTCCTCCCTCATAAAGGGTTTTCAGATCCCATACGTAGGTCTCGAATGCGCAGGAGGCGGATCCGGCATCAGGAGCAGACCACGAGAACGTTGCGGACCCGCCATCGATATCGATCTGCGACTTCAATTCTCCCGGCGCTGGCACGTTCTGCAGATGGACGAAGTCCATCGTCGCGGGAGCACTCTGTCCGCTGGACATCTGAAGAGGTTCGCCGTCGGAGCCACCGGCGAAGGGTGCCTTGAAGTCGCTGACGCTCGAGACGTCGAAGTGGTAGCGGTCGAACGGAAGGTCGGCGGTGAGCGAGGTGCTGCCCGACACCGAGTAGAGCGCTACCGTCTCATCGTACGAGTACGGATTGTCTTCGCTTTCGACGTAGACCGTGCGGTAAATATGCACGCGAAAGCCCTGAACGGCCTGCGCCGGGGCCTTCCACCGCAGAGTGACCGGAGTCGTGCACGCGACGTCAGTTGCCGTCACCTCGGTCGGAGATGTTGGACTCCCGGCGGCCTGAGCGGGCGGTGCTCCAATGAACAGCGAGACGAGTAGGGCGATCAGGAGAGTCAGGCTGAGGGCCGACTTGCGCATTGAGGTCTCTTTCGAGTTCGACGGCGGAGCGAACCGACGGTCGCCGAATCCTCACGGATCTTGACATCCGCTGTCGAGGCTCCATAGCCCCCGTTCAGGGAAGAGATGGGAGGATCCGCAATTCGTAGCTAGAAGAGTGACGTCGACTGATGCCGAGGGTCCACCTGCCGGCGGATCGTGCTGGGCCTTGTCCCTGCCCGGCCGACACGACTGCCGTTTCGCCTCCCTGCCGGCCATGCTGCACGCGTGCCTCGGTTGAGGAGAATGGGTGCAACCGCCCTGGGTGGCGTGAGGGCACTCATGGCAGGGCGGGATATGCGCCCGCGCGTCGTCGATCGCGCCGAGGAGGACCCGGCTCAGGTGGCGTCGAGGCCGCGTTCCTAGCGTGTGCCCGGAAGGTTTCAGACGGAGTCCACCGATCACAGCGGGGTTCTGCGGCGGGCGCCGGGGAAGCGCATCGGGGTGTCTGCACACCCGAGGAGTCTTCTCCGCGAGTTGTGGCCGAGGCACATGGCGGAGAACACGCCGGGGTCGGCCCTCTCGGCGGTGGCGCTTCCTGTTCGGGCGACGCCAGCCGTTTCGCCGGCGCTGGATCTCGAGAAGTGGAGTGCTATGGGGTCTCGGGGTCGGTGAAGCACGCGAGCCGGCCGTGCGCATGCCGGCGATGTCCTGCAGGCCCGGCGCGAGTCGTCTGAGCGGGAGGATCCGACTGCCGGGATCGATGCGTCACGGACGGTCCTCATCCGCCCGCCGTGACGACCCTTCGCGACGCATCGACCCCGGGGGGCGCTGCGGAGGGCGCCCCCGCCCTCAGTGCCCCGCGCCGAGGTTCCCGGCGAGGCGGCCGTGCATCCGGGTGGAGGCCTCGTTCATGCCCTCGATCACGGCGCGGGTGCCGTGGCGCTCGTACTTGGTGGTGACGGCGTCCAGCGCGGCGACGGTCGAGGCGTCCCAGACGTGGGAGCCGGAGAGATCGATCACGACGTGCGCGGGGTCCTCCGCGTAGGAGAACTGCGTGGTCAGGTCGTTGCTGGAGGCGAAGAACAGCTCGCCGGTGACCGTGTAGCGGGCCGTCGATCCGTCGGCCGAGAGCGTGCGCTCGACGGTGGCGAAGCGGGCGACCCGGCGGGCGAAGACGACCATCGCGGCGAGGACGCCGACGGCGACTCCGATCGCCAGGTTGTGGGTGAGGACGACCACGACGACCGTGGCGATCATGACCACCGTCTCGCCGACGGGCATCCGCTTCAGGGTCGAGGGGCGGATGCTGTGCCAGTCGAACGTCGCCACCGAGACCATCACCATCACCGCGACCAGCGCGGCCATCGGGATGATCGCGACGAGGTCGCCGAGCGCGACGACGAGGATCAGCAGGCACACGCCGGCGAGGAAGGTCGAGATGCGGGTGCGGGCGCCGGACGCCTTCACGTTGATCATCGTCTGGCCGATCATCGCGCAGCCGCCCATGCCGCCGAACAGGCCGGAGAGCACGTTCGCGGCGCCCTGCCCGAGCGACTCGCGGGTCTTGCGGGAGGGGGTGTCGGTGATGTCGTCGACGAGCTTCGCGGTCATCAGCGACTCCAGCAGGCCGACGAGCGCCATCGCGAGGGCGTACGGCGCGATGGTCGTGAAGGTGTCCCAGGTCAGCGGCACGTCCGGGACGAACAGCTCGGGGAGGCTGCGGGGCAGCTCGCCCTGGTCGCCCACGGTCGGGACGGCGACGGCCGTGGCGACGACCGCCGCGGTGATCAGGACGATGGCGACGAGCGGAGCCGGAACGGCCTTCGTCAGGCGCGGCATCACGACCATGATCACGATGCCGGCGGCGACCAGCGGGTAGACCAGCCAGGGCACGCCGATCAGATTGGGGATCTGCGCCGAGAAGATCAGGATCGCCAGCGCGTTCACGAAGCCGACCATCACGCTGCGGGGGATGAAGCGCATGAGTTTCGCCACTCCGAGCAGCCCGAGCACGATCTGGAACACGCCCGCGAGGATCACCGTCGCGATGAAGTAGTCCATCCCGTAGTCGCGGGCGACAGGGGCGATCACCAGGGCGACGGCGCCGGTCGCGGCGGTGATCATCGCGGGGCGCCCGCCGAGGAAGGCGATCGACACGGCCATCACGAACGACGAGAAGAGGCCGACCCGCGGATCCACGCCCGCGATGATCGAGAACGAGATCGCCTCGGGGATGAGCGCGAGCGCGACGACGAGGCCGGCGAGGACCTCGCGGGTCAGGATGCGGGGGGTGCGCAGCGCCGTCATCACCGTGGGCTCAGCGTGCGGGCGGGCAGGGGTCTTCGAGGCGAGGGCCATCGCGGCGGCTCCAGGGAGTGGGAGGGGTGCTCGACGAGGAGCGCGGAGGACTGCGGCGACGGGTCGGCGGAAGCGGGCGGGGATGCCAAGCTTGCAGAGGCGTGTCAACAGCACGGGCAACCCTACCTTTACGTGAGGGTAGATCTGAAGGGGTGAGCAGGATCGGCACCATGCACATCGGCGAGCTCGCCGAGCGGACCGGCCTCTCGCTCCGGACCCTGCGGCACTACGACGAGATCGGCCTCGTGAAGGCGTCCGGCCGCACCGAGGGCGGCTTCCGCCTCTACACGTCCACCGACTACGACCGCCTGATCCTCATCCGCCGCATGAAGCCGCTCGGCTTCTCGCTGGAGGAGATGGCCGCGCTGCTCCGCGTGATCGACACGCTCGACGCCGAGGGCGACGACGCGCCGGCCGAGGTCCGCGCGCAGCTCGACGGCTTCGTCGCGCAGGCCCGCGAGCGCCGGGAGGCGCTGAGCGCCCAGCTCGCGATGGCCGACGAGTTCGTCGAGCTGCTCACCAGCCGCTGAGCCGCGGCGGATCCCCGAACCGCTCCGGTCGCGCTCGCGTCCGGCAGCTGCTCCGGGCAGCGTCCGGACCCCGGCGATCCGGGCGCTCTCGGAGGCGGTCGCCCGCGCCGCGGGCCCCTTCGCCGCCGCGGCTGACCGAGGCCGTCAGCCGCGCGGGCCGCGGGCCAGCAGCGCGTGCAGGAGGGGCAGCACCGACGCGATCATCAGCACCGTCCCGAACCCGCTGTCGTCCGGGCGCACGACGGCGCCCGCGATCAGCAGGCCCGCGAACAGCACGGCCGAGATCACGCGGCGGACGGTGCCCTCGAGGCGGTTCAGCCGGCGCTCGATCGTGGGGACGGTGACCGCCAGCTCGCCGTCGTCGAGCGTCGTGACGAGTTCGTCGAGCCGGCGCGGCAGGCGCCAGATCAGGCCGAGCGTGTCGACGGCCTGCTTGCCGACGTCCTGCACGACGGAGCCGCGCTCCTCGCGGATCAGCTGCTGCGCGTAGGGCTCCACCGAGTCCCACAGGTTGAAGGCCGGGTCGAGCGCGCTGCAGACGCCCGAGGTCAGCGACATCGCGCGGATGACGAGCAGGAAGTTCTCGGGGAGCTGGAACGGCAGCGCGCGCACCACGTCGCCGAATTGCACGGCGAAGTCGCGGAACTCGCGCGGATCCACCTCCCGCAGCTCGGCGAAGCCCATCCCGCCGAACCGGGCGAAGAGCTGCGTGAGCGCCCGCTCCAGCTCACGGGAGTCGGCGGAGGGCAGGAGGACGCCGACCGCACGGGCCGCGTCGACGAGCCCCTTGCCGTCGCGGGAGGCGGCGGCGATGAGCATCCGGCGCAGGCCCGCGCGGGTGCTCGGCGGCACCTCGCCCATCATCCCGAAGTCGATGAAGGTGAGGCGCCAGGGCAGCTCGCCCCCGGGGGTCGGCGTGACGAAGACGTTGCCGGGGTGCGGGTCCGCGTGGAAGTAGCCGTGCGTGAAGAGCTGGTCGAACATCACGGCCGCGAAGACCGGAGCGACCTCCCGCGGGTCGATCCCGGCGGCCAGCAGTGCGGCGTGGTCGGTGATCTTGATCGCGGTGACGTCCTCGAGGGTGAGGACCTTGCGGGTCGAGCGCTCCCAGACCACGTCGGGGACGGCGACCCGGGCGTCGCCATCGAAGTCGGCGGCGAAGCGGACGGAGTTGGCCGCCTCCTGCAGGTAGTCGATCTCCTCGAGGCTGGTGACCGCGAACTCCTCGACGAGCGCCGGGGCGTCGACGCGGTCCGAGACCAGGCGCACGTGGCTGAGCCAGCCGCCGACGCGGCGCAGGGCCGCGAGGTCGACCTCGACGATCTGGTCGATCCCCGGCCGCTGCACCTTCATGATCGCGGCGGAGTAGCCGGTGTCCTCGGCGTCGACGGGGGAGAGCCGGGCGCGGTGGGCCTGGCCGAGGGAGGCGGCGGCGACCGGCGAGTCGTCGACTCCGGCGTACGCGCGCTCGAGCGCCAGCCCGAGCTCGGACTCGGCCAGCGCCCGGATCCGCGGGAACGGGACCGGCGGGACCTCGTCCTGCAGCCCCTCCAGTTCGCGCGTGATCTCGGGCGGCAGCACGTCCAGGCGCGACGACATGAACTGGCCGACCTTGATCATCAGGCCGCCGAGGTCGACCGCGAGTACGTGGAAGCTGCGGGCGAAGCGGCGCATCCGGCCGGGCCGGGTGCGCAGCGCGACGCGCGTGAGCCCCAGCCGCGGCAGGAGCAGGTCGAAGAACCACGTGACCGCGAGATGCCACGCGGCGAAGCGGAGGATCCGGCGGTAGCGCCGCCGGTCCTCCCGCTCTCGGTGGCCCGGGGCGGCAGGACCCGGGCTGACCGAGGCCACCCGGGTCAGTCCTGCGCGAGGATCGCGTACAGGCGGCGGCGCACGTCCTCGAGTTCGGCGACGGCCTTGCGGACCTGCTCGGGGGTGCCCGAGCGTCCGACCTGGGCCGCGGCCTGAGCGAGCTCGAGGCCCGCCTTGGGCAGGGCGCCGAAGTCGACGTGGTCGGAGTCGTTCCACGGGGTCGAGGTACCGTGCTCGGCGACCGTCGCGCGCCCGGCGTCGGTCAGCGTGTAGGTCTTGCGGCCGTTCTGCTCGTCGGCCGTGATGAGGCCCTCGTCCGCGAGGAGCTGGAGGGTCGGGTAGACCGAGCCGGGGCTCGGCTTCCAGTCGCCTCCGCTGCGCTCCTCGATCTCGCGGATGATCTGATAGCCGTGCATGGGCTGCTCGGCGAGGAGCGCGAGCACCGCGGTGCGCACGTCCCCGCGGCCGACCCGGGAGCCGACGCGCTTCTCCATGCGGGAGCGGGCCTGCTCCATCGCGCGCCAGATGCTCTCGATGGGCGTGCCGGTGCCGAACGCGCCGGTCGATGACGATCCGTTCATGATGACCTCCTGTTTCCCCGAACGATACTCAGCGATATGGGTGGCGACTGTGAGCGACTGCCGCGTCGGCTCAGAGCTTCGCGAGCTTCGCCCGGGCCACGAGGAACAGCCCGTACATGACCAGTCCCGCGCTGACGAGGGTCAGGGCGATCGTGCCGTACGGAGGGACGTCGAGGAAGCGGACGGCCCCGTCGAGCCCGGTCGCCTGGCGGGCGTCGCCGGTCAGCGCCGCGACCACGAAGATCCCGCCGGCGAGGCCGAGAGCGAGCCCCTTCGTGATATAGCCGGTCGCGCCGAGGATCAGCACGGCCGTCCCGGTCGGGCCCTCGGGGATGCGGACGAGCTTGCGGAACCCGCGGCGGATCCCGATCGCGACGAAGCCGATCCCGCTGCCCAGCACGATCCCGCCGACGATCACGAGGATCACGACGCCGACCGTGCTCGTCAGCAGCTCGGTGTTGATGCGGCGGATCGTGGCCGAGGAGCTCGTCGAACCGCCGAGGGCGAAGACGAGCGTGGTGCCCGCGAGGGTGAGCGAGGCGAAGCCCTTGCCGGATTCGACGATCCGGCGGCCCTGGCGGGCGAGCAGGCCCGGCGCGGAGGAGCGCCCGCCGAGGGAGAGCTGCCACAGTCCGAGCGCGACCAGTCCGACCAGCGCGGCCCAGACCACCACGAGGCCGACGGGGGAGTCGGCCATGCGCCCGATCGCTCCGGACGCGTCCGCCTCCCGCGAGGTCTCGTCGCTGACCGCGACGCGCAGGGCGAGGCCGCCGATCAGGAGGTGGATCAGTCCGTTCACGGCGAAGCCCGTGCGCGCGAGGCGCCGGAAGCGCCGCGTCCGCACTCCGGCGCGCGGCGACGGCACGCTCGCAGTGGACACCGCGCAACCCTCTCATCCCGGTGGCCCCGGCGCCTCCTGACCCGCCGACACGTGCTCGGCGACCCTCCCCCCGGCCCGGGTGCCCGAGTCGTGGGATGGAGGTGCGGCGCCGTTCGCACCGCAGCAGGACGAGAGAAGGAACCCCATGCGTGGACGCCGACGTCGCGCGGGCGGTCGCCGAGGGCCGAGGCGGGGCGGACGTCCCGGACCGGTCCAGAACGCGGCGGATCCGCGTCGGGCTCCGCCGCGAGCGCGAGGAGCTGAAGCGCGGCGGAATCGGGTGCCGGCACGTCGTCGAGGCGCGAGCCGGCCGTCGGTGAGGGATGCCGGGACTCCGCCTGTCCCCGTCAGCAGCAGCCGCAGGCCTCGGAGTCCTCGCTCGTCAGCGCGGCGATCGGCGTCGTGCAGGACTCGCCGCGCCAGGCCTCCAGGCCCTCGCGGACGGCGACCGCGGCGATCACGAGGCCGGCGACGGGGTCGGCCCACGTCCATCCGAGCGTGCTGTTCAGCAGCAGGCCCACCAGGACGGCGGCGGAGAGGTACGAGCAGAGGAGCGTCTGCTTCGAGTCCGCGACGGCCGAGGCCGAGCCGAGCTCGCGGCCGGTCCGGCGCTCGAGCAGGGAGAAGGCTGGCATCACCAGCAGGCTGACGGCGGCCAGCACGATGCCGACGGGGGAGTGCTGGGCCCCCGAGAATCCGAGCAGCGCCCGGACCGAGTCGACGGCGACGAACGCGGCCAGGCCGAGGAACGAGACGGCGATCACCCGCAGGGCGATGCGCTCGCGCGCCTCCGGATCGCGCCCCGAGAACTGCCAGGCGACGGCCGCGGCGGAGAGCACCTCCACCACGGAGTCGAGGCCGAAGGCGACGAGGGCGGTGGACGACGCGACCGTCCCGGCTGCGAGGGCCACGATCGCCTCCACCACGTTGTAGGCGATGGTCGCGCCGACGATCCAGCGGATGCGCCTCTGCAGCACGCGGCGGCGGGCGGGGAGGAGCGGAGCGCGGAGGGCGGTCATGCGCAGCGGCAGTCGTCGCCGGAGCAGCAGTCCGGATCGACGACCAGGGCCAGGCGGAGCAGGTGGTCGAGCGCCCCGGCGATCCGGGTCTCGGCCAGCCGGTACCAGGTGTAGCGGCCGTCCTTCACGGCCTCCACCAGACCGCAGCCGCGGAGGCAGGCGAGCTGGTTCGACATCACCTGCCGGGACACTCCGAGCGCGTCGGCCAGGTCCGACGGGACCGCCGGCGCCTCGCGCAGGGCGAGCAGGATCCGCGACCGGGTCTCGTCGGCCAGGGCGGATCCTAGGCGCGCGAGAGCGGCGGAGTGGGTGAGGGTCGCGGTGGCGGGCACGGGGGAGACGATACACGGACGGCTGTATCGACGGTGAAGGGCCGTGCCTACTTCTCATCGCTCCTGGTGAGGTCCTGTCCGACAGGCGTCGCGCTCGAGGCCTCAGCCCCGCCCCGCCTTTAGGCGCAGCCCCGCCAGGAGCAGGTCGAGGCCGGAGCGGAACACGTCGAGGTCGTCGTGGGTCGCCATCACGTCGGCCGCGTGGTGGCCGAAGGGGAACTCCTCGGGGTCGAGGGCGCGCCAGCGGTCGGCCAGGTGCTCCAGGAACTCGCCCCTCTCCATCCCGCTCTCGAGGAACTCGCGGGGCGGCGGCTGCGCGAGGTCGGCCGCGACTCCGACGACGTAGCTGACGATGGACGACACGGCGTGGAACCGCTGCCGGGGCGTCAGGTCGAGTGCCATGAGCTGCTGCCCGAGCCGCTCGTACATCGCCATCGAGTTCGGCTGCACCCCGGTCGTGCGGAGCATGTAGAGGCCGAACCAGGGTCGGCGGACGCACTCGTCGAAGAGGGCCAGTGCGACGGCGCGGACGTTGTCGATCGGGTCCGGCCCGTGGGTGAGCGGCTCGCTGTCGGCGAGGACCCGGCCCATGACCTCGTCGGTCGCTCGCTCCAGCAGCTCGTCGCGGCTTCCGACGTACCAGTAGATGCTCGCCACGCCGCCGCCGAGCCGGGCCGCGAGCGCGCGGAACGTGAGGGCCGACTCCCCGGACTCGTCGAGGATCGCGATCGCCTCGGCCAGCACGGTGTCGAGCGAGTGCGACGCTCGGCGGCGGCCCCGGGCGGGGGAGGGCGCGGCGGCGCCGGCGGTCTCCGTCGGGCGATCTGCAGGCATGGCTTGCATCTTACCGAACGGCGTTCCATACTATCGAACGCCGTACGAGAGTCGAACGGCGTTCGATAGAAAGGCGCCGCCGTGTCCGCTCCGACGACCACCTCCGCCGAGTCCCGTGCTCACACCTCCCTCCGCTCCGCGGCGCTCCCGCTCGCCGCTCTCTGCCTCGCCTTCTTCGTCGAGATGGTCGACAACACGCTGCTCTCGATAGCCCTCCCCACGATCGGACGCTCGCTCGACGGCTCGACCGCCGGACTGCAGTGGGTGACCGGCGCCTACTCCCTGACCTTCGGCGGGCTGCTGCTGACCGCCGGGTCCGCCGCCGACCGGTTCGGCCGCCGCCGCGTGCTGCTCACCGGCCTCGCCGCGTTCGGGCTGATCAGCCTCGCCGTCGTCCTCGTCACCGACATCGGCCAGCTGATCGCTCTCCGCGCAGCCCTCGGCTGCGCCGCGGCCGCCATGGCGCCCGTCACGATGTCGCTGGTGTTCCGGCTCTTCGACGACGAGAGGCTCCGCATGCGGTCGATCACGATCGTGATGATCGTCGGGATGTCCGGCATGGTCCTCGGCCCCCTCCTGGGCGGCTCGATCCTCAGCACCGTCAGCTGGCAGTGGCTGCTCGTCGTCAACGCCCCGATCGCGCTGCTGGTCTGGATCGGCGTGCGCCTCGGAGTCCCCGCCGACCGGCGGGCCGACCTCACCTCGGAGCGGCTCGACCTGCCGGGGACGGTCCTCACCATCGCCGCGGTCGGGCTCGGCTGCTACACGCTCACCAGCGGAGTCGAGAACGGCTGGCTGTCGCTCGTCACGATCGCCTGCGCCGCGGGGACCGTCGCGGCCGTCGCGGGATTCGTCGTCCGCGAGCGCCGTGCCGCCTCGCCCATGATCGACCTCGCGATCTTCCGCGCCGGTGCCGCGCGGGGAGCGGCGCTCACGCAGCTCGGCGCCTCGGTCGCCTTCGCGAGCGTCCTGTTCGGCCTGATCCTGCACTTCCAGTACGCCTACGGCTGGAGCCCGGTGCGCGCCGGCCTCGCGAACCTGCCCGTCATCGTCACGATGCTCGCCGCCACTCCGATCACCGAACGCCTCGCCGCGAGGCTGGGGCACCGCGCGGCCTGCCTGATCGGCACCGGGCTCCTGGTCGGCGCACTGCTCGGGATGTCCTGGGCGGTGGACCGGGGCTACCTCGCGATCGCCGTGATGATGGTCGTGATGACGGTGGGCCTGCGGACGATCATGACCATCTGCGCCGTCGCCCTCGTCGAGGCGATGCCCGCGAACCGCACCTCGATCGGTGCGGCGCTCAACGACACGGCCCAGGAGATCGGCACCAGCATCGGCACGGCCGTCGTCGGCACGCTGATCGCCGCCCTGGTGGCGACCACCCTCCAGGCGGGCGCATGGAGCACGGACCTCGTCCGGAGCTTCTTCGCGGGCGAGCGGGTCGCCTACCTGGTCGTGGCGGTCCTCGTCGGCGTGATCGCGACGATCGGCTCGCTGTCCCTCAGCGACTCCCGCTCCACGGAGGAGCCGGCGGCGGCCTAGTCCATCGGGTCGCGCCGGGCGTCCTCGAGGTCGGCGATGTCCGTGTACTCGAGGAAGTCCAGTGGCGGGATGTCGGTCATCTCCTCGCTCCACGAGGGGCGGACCGGCTGCATGCGGCGCGTCTCGAGCTCGATGTGGGCGATCACCTCCGCGTCGTCCGGCTCCTCCACCTCGCTGCTGTCGATCGGCACCGACCAGAGCTGGCTCGCCGGCCCGATCAGCAGGTGGGCGTAGGCGCGGCCGCCGCCCTCGGTCAGGACCGGCACCGAGACGACGTCCGACTTGCCGACGTCCGCGAGGGCACGGGCGTAGCGGAGGACCGCCTTGCAGGTCAGGTCGCCGACGAGGAGGTGGCCGCTGGAGTAGTGCAGTTTCCGCATGCGTCCAGCCTCCGCGCGCCGCCCGCGGGGCCTCAAGAGGGTTGCCGCGGGGAGGCGGTTCCCCTAACGGACCGGGAGGTCCCGCCCGATCGGGATCACCGCTCGGGGTGTCCGGCGCTCTCGCGGAGCTCGCGGCCGTCGGCGACGTCCTCGGCGTGCTTCTGGGCCTTCTTCTCGCTCTGCCGGGTGTCGCGGGGCGGGAGCTGGATGTGCTCCTCGGCTTCGATGCCGGCCTGCAGCTGGCGGCCGCGCTCGAGCTCGGCGTCGAACTCCGCCCCGAAGAGCAGGGCGAGGTTCGTGATCCAGAGCCAGAGGAGGAAGACGATCACGCCGCCGAGCGCGCCGTAGGTCTTGTTGTAGTTGCTGAAGTTGGCGACGTAGAACGCGAAGCCGGCCGACGCCAGCGCCCAGACGACGAGGGCGAGGATCGAGCCCATGCTGGTCCAGCGGAACTTCGGCTGCCGCACGTTGGGCGACCAGTGGTAGAGGACCGCGACGATGACGACCATGATCGCGATCAGGACGGGCCACTTGGCGATGCTCCACACCGTCAGCGCGACCTCGCCGAGGCCGACGGCGTCGCCGATGGTCTGCGCGACGGGTCCGCTGAGCACGAGGATCAGCCCGGCGATCACGAGCAGGAGGACCGTCACGAGGGTGACGGCGAGCATCGTGGGGCGCAGCTTCCAGATCGGGCGGCCCTCGTCGATCTCGTAGACGCGGTTCATGCCGCGCCCGAAGGCGCCGACGTAGCCGGAGGCGGACCAGAGGGCGCCGAGGACACCGGTGACGAACGCCAGACCGGCGGCGGGGCTGGAGGTGAGCTCCTGGATCGGGCCGCGGACCGTGTCGAGGACGTCGGCCGAGACGAACCCGCCGGCGATCTCGAGCACGGTGTCGGTCGTGGTCTCGGCCTGGCCGAAGAGGCCGAGGATCGAGACGATCGCGAGCAGCCCGGGGAACAGCGCGAGGACGGCGTAGTAGGTCAGCCCCGCCGCGATGTCCGTGCACTGGTCGGCGCCGAACTCGCGGAGCGTCTTCTTGAGGACGTAGCCCCAGGACCGCTTGCTGACCTCGGTCGGTCCGTCGGGCTTGCGGGAGTCGTCGGGGTCGGGCGCGGTGCGGTCGCGCTCGGTGCTGGTCTGGGCCACGGTCGTCCTCCGTCTCGAGCGTCTGCCGGTCGTCGGGGACGGAGGACCGCCTGCGATCGCTCCGAGCCCCTACGACGCCGTGCTCGCCACCGACCGTAGGAGCGCCGGACGCTCAGGGCAGGACGGTTGACAGCCGCCCGTCGAGTCCGGTGGGGGAGGTTTCCCGCGGTGGACCCCGCGCTCAGAGCTGCGCGAGCAGCCTCACGCACGCCTGCTCGCAGCGGCGGCAGGCCTCGGCGCAGATCCGGCAGTGCTCGTGCATCCCGGCGTGCTGCTCGCAGTCGTCGGCGCAGGCCCGGCAGGCCAGGAGGCAGGCCTCGACGAGGGCGCGAGCGGCCGCGGATCCGACGACGCCGCGGCGCGAGAGCACGGCACCGGTCGCGGCGCACACGTCGGCGCAGGCGAGGTCGGTGCGGATGCAGTGGACCAGCTCGGCGACCGACTCCTCGCCGAGGCACGCGTCGGCGCAGGCGGTGCAGGTGAGAGCGCAGGCGCCGCACGCGTCGATGCACTCGGCCAGGACCTCCGGATCGACGCCGCGCAGCTCCTCGGGGTGGCTCCGGATCATGTCGCTCGTGCTGCTCATGGCGCGTCCTCTCGTCGTGACCCCGGCGGGTCGATCGGTCCGGGCGACGCTACGCGCCCGCCCGCCGCCGGGCGAGGGCCTGGCCAGGCACCGCGGCCGGTGATAGCCGGGCCGTCAGCCCCTCACGACGAAGGCGTCGTGGATCAGGTTGCCCCCGGTCGCCGCCGGATTCCGTGTGCTGCCGCGGGTGATCGTGACGGTGTGGGTGCCGGCGGGCAGGGTCCCGCTGGTCCAGACGGTCTGGGCGGAGCGGGTGGTGGCGCTGTAGCGGTCGACCGAGGCCACGAGGACGCCGTCGAGGCGGACCTCGTCGATCCCGGACGTGCTGGACCGGCGGCTCACCCACGAGACTCCGGTGCCGGTGAAGCGGAGGGTGGCGGAGGCGCCCCCTGTCGACGAGAAGGAGACGCCTCCGCCGCTGTCCGCGGAGGAGGAGGTCGTGGACCAGGTGCCCGTGACGGCGACGGCCGGCGAGCCGTTCTGGTGGGTGCCGGCCCCGGCGGCGGCGAGCGGAGTCGCGGTGGCGGTCGGCGTCGAGGTCGGCGCGGGGGTCGCGGTCGGCGTGGGCGTGGCCGTCGGCGCCGGAGTGGCGGCCCTCTTCGCGAGCACGATGGACGCCGTCGCTCCCTTCAGCCCGCTCGGCCGGAACGTGATCGTCGTCGCGGTGCTCGTCCTGCTCGTCACGCTCAGGGCGGCGCTCGAGGACACCGTGCCCGCGGTCGGCCGCGCGAGCGTCACGGTGAGCGCGCTCGTCGAGACCTGCGTCGGGTCGACGGTCGAGACGGTCACCGTGTCCGCGTCCTCCCGGATCGAGACCAGTCCGGCGCCGGTGATGCTCGCGACCCGGGTGCCTCCGACGAGGACGGGGCTCGTGGTCCCGGCCTTCCACGACACGGCGCTCACGGTGCCGGTCGAGCGGTCGCGGGCGGCGCTCAGCTGGGGTGTGTTGCTGAGCACGGTCACGTCCGGGTCCGCCGCGTACGCGGCGGTCGCCGCCTCGGAGGCGCCGGGGAGGACCGTGTACGCGTAGGAGGCGCCGGTCGGGTTCGTGCCGTGGCTCGTCGTGAGGGAGTAGTAGTGGCCGGTCACCGGCGCCGTCGGACCGGCGGCGCTCACGGCGCTCCAGGCTCCGGTGCGGGTCCGTCCCTGCGCGGTCAGGGCGATCGGCGACGGGAAGACGTAGCCCACCGACTCCGCGGAGCCGGTGATCGAGGCCCAGCGGGCGGTGCTCGTGGCGGTCGCCTCCGCACCGCGGAGGACGCCGTCGACGCGGAGCCTCGCATCGGGAGCGACGTCGCGGCGGTCGTCGATCACCGTCTCCGCGCGCCGGCGCGCCCCGTCCCAGCCGGTCCCGGACATGTCGGTCGCCGTGATCCCGGAGCCGAGCGCGAGGATCTCGTCGTCGAAGGTGAACCAGGCCTTCTTCGCGACCAGGCTCACCGACGCCGCGTCGAAGTCCAGCGCCGCGATCCCCGTCCGCCGCGACGGGCTCTCGAGGCTCCCGGTGAAGGTCGTCGTCGGGCGGGACGACGCGCCCTCGCCCGCGCTCCGGACGATCGTGTCCTCGGTGGTGCCGGGCATCCGGTACGGGTTCGCCGTGGCCCAGTAGCCGTCGTCGTACTGGCGCCCGCTGCCCAGGTGGAGCGAGGTCGCGCCGTCGCCGGTGTACCAGCCGCTGCGGTTCTCGCCGTTGAGCGACTCGTAGCGCGCGATCCGCGTGCTCGACAGGCCGACGGCGAAGCCCGAGGTCGCCGTGGTCCGCGTGAAGCGGTCCATCCCGGCGAAGGCCCGGACGCCCGAGCCGATCGGGGTCGCGATCAGGCCCGTGTCGGCGAGGACGAGCCGCGCGCGCACAACGTCGCTGACGGATCCGGCCGTCTCGATGCTCACGGGGCTGCCGGAGTTGCAGGCCAGCCAGCTCTTCGCCAGCGCGTTCGTCCGTGTCCTGGCCGAGGGAGGGGCGCTGTCGGCGAGGCGCAGCACCGCCGCCTGCAGCTGGACTCCGACGTCGCCGTCCTCCGACTCCGCCCGCGCGGTCTCGCGGCCGCGGACCGTCGACATCACGGCGCCGCACCAGGTGACGGGGGCGAAGGAGGAGGCGAGCCGGTCGTACACGCCGAGCCCCTCCGGGCTCGTGATCTCCCAGCGGGAGCCGTCGAGCAGCGCGTACAGGTCGTCGAGGGTGTCGAGCATCGAGAGCCCGTACCCGCCGCTGTAGGCGTAGACGCTGTGCTGCACGAAGGAGCCGTCGGCGTGGAAGCCGTCGCCGGACGCCACCGTCCGCAGCGCCGGGTCGATGCCGGCGGCCGCCTCCGCGATCTTCGCCGGCTGCTTCAGAAGCACTGCCCGCCCGGCGATGACCGCCGCCGTCCAGACGCGGTTGGCGCCGGTCCGGGTGACGGTGTCGGCGAAGCGCGTCGAGGCCGACAGGTAGGCCTGCACCTGCGCCGCCGAGAGGTCGGGGTAGAGGAGGGCGGTGATGCTGTTCAGCTCGAGCGGGATGCCGATCTGCTGCTCCCACCAGCGGGAGGTGCCGGTGGTGGAGCGGTTGTAGCGGTTCGCCGAGAGCCAGTCGGCGGTCGTGACGACGTCGCGGAGGAGCGCCGGGTCGCCGGTGAGGGCGGTCCCGGGGGTCTTCAGCGCGGTCGCGAGGACGGTGACCCGCTTGTAGGCGGCCCACACCTCCACCGCCGAGGTGCCCGTGACCAGGTCGGGCCAGGGCTCGCCGCCGTCGGTCTCGAGCGTCGACCAGTAGCCCTCGGCCTCGGCGACGAGGCGGCCCTTCGCCGCGGCGAGGCCGCCGACGCTCGCGCTGCCCGGGATCGTGCCCGTCAGGTCGGCGACGAGGCCGAGGCGCATCGCGTCGTACTCGTCGCCCGCCGAGTCGACGGCGGACGCGGTCGGCGCGGCGGCGAGCGGGAGGATCAGGGCGGTCACCAGCAGGAGCGCCGCAGCGAGCGGGCTCCCGCGCCGGGGCGCGTCGGATCGAGAGGGTCGGTTCGTCTCCGCGCGCGTTCGGCGGAGGGGACGCGGCTGGGTGGGCACGGGCGCTCCTGAGGCGACGCCCACGAGCCTGCGGGCTTCGGGTGCTCGCGGGTCGCCGGGGGAGCGTCGGGTGAAGAATAGGGGTCCGCTCCGTCCGGCGGCAAGAGACGGAGGCGAGGACGGCCGGGATCGGCCACCGCCGACGCTCCCGACCGCGCGATCTGCGACAGCCGTACCCCGTGAGGGGTACAGAGGCGCCGAAGGTCCCCCACCCGTCAGGCGGGGCGATACGGTCGGTGGTGCGTGTGCGCTCCGGGGAGTCCCGGCGCGGCGCGCAGGGGGAAGGGGGCACGGATGATCGAGGCCGAGCAGGATCCGCGGCTGGTGGCGCTCGAGGCGCTCGAGATGATGGGGTCGGCTCCGGAGGAGCGCTTCGACCGGATCACGCGGATGGCCGAGGAGCTGTTCCGCGTGCCCGTGGCCGAGATCCACTTCCTCGACGACACCACGCTGTTCACGAAGTCCCCGCAGCGTCCGGAAGCCGTGCTCGCCTACCCGCGCGCCGGCACCTTCTGCGACGCGACGCTCCAGAAGCGCACCACCTTCGTCGTGCCGGACCTCGGCGCCGACGAGGCGTGGGCCGGGCACGAGCACGTCGCCGGGCACCCGCACGTCCGCTTCTACGCCGGGCGGCCGCTGTCGGTCGAGGGCGACCTGCAGCTGGGCACGCTCTGCCTCATCGACTTCGTGCCCCGGAGCCTCACCCCGGACGAGCGGCAGCTGCTCGAGGAGTTCGGCGAGTGGGTCGAACGGGAGCTGCGCGACACGGCGGAGCGCGACCGCGCCGCCGACATGCAGACGCAGATGGCGCCCTCCTCCCTCCACCACCCCGCCGGCTACGAGCTCTCGGGGCTCTCGCTGCCGCGGTGGACGATCACCGGCGACTTCTACAGCTGGCGCGGCGACGACGAGACGGTCGACCTGACCCTCGTGGACGTGATGGGCAAGGGGACGGCGGCGGCGATCGTGGCCGCCTCGATCCGCTCCGCGTTCCGGGCGCGCCTCGGCGGCGACCCCGACGCGGTCGTCAGCGCGGTGAGCGCGCAGCTGCACGACGACTTCACGGCCACCGAGACCTTCGCGACGCTCTTCCACGGGCGCCTCGACACCGCGTCCGGCCGGATCGACTTCGTCGACGCGGGCCACGGGCTCACCGTCCTCCTCCGCGCCGACGGCTCGTTCCAGCGGCTCGCGGCACTGGGCCTCCCGCTGGGCATCGCGGAGGACGGCGGCTGGATCACCCAGACCGTGGAGCTCGAGGCGGGGGACTCGCTCCTCGCCTTCACCGACGGCGTCCTCGACCTGTACGACGGGACGCTGCAGTCCCTGGCGCGCGCGGTCGACCTCGCCCGCGACTCCGACAGCACCGCCGCGTTCCTGCAGGCGCTGAGGGCGCTCGCCGCCTCCGGCTCGGCGTCCGACGACATCACCGCCCTCGTGCTGACCCGCACGGGCGCCGACCGCTCCGCCGAGAAGGACTCCGCATGACGTTCACGACCGAGACGATCGCCCCCGACATCGCCGTGCTGCGGGGGGAGGGGCGGCTCAACGCGGCCTCGGCTCCGGAGCTGCGCGCGGCCGTCCGCCGGGCGATCGACGAGGGCGGCCCCCGCATCGTCGTCGAGCTCAGCGCGGTGACGTTCATGGACTCCTCCGGCCTCGGCGCCCTGGTCGGCGCCCTCAAGACCGCGCGGCAGGCGGGCGGCGACCTGCGGATCGCGGCGCCCAGCGAGCAGGTCGTGATGGTGCTGCAGCTGTCCAACCTCGACCGGGTGCTCACCCTCTTCGACACGGCCGGCGACGCGTACCGTGACTGAGCGCAGCGTCGGGTTCCGCACGCCCCCGGACGACACCGAGGTCGTCCACGAGCTGCTCGCGGGGCTCTGGAGCGAGCGCCCGGACCTGCCGGCCCGCGACCGCATGGCCGTCGAGACGGCGCTGGTCGAGCTGGTCGACAACGTCATCCAGCACGCGACGTCGACGACGACGATCGTCTGCCGCCTCGTCGTGCGCGTCGAGGGAGACGTGATCCGCGCGGAGCTGATCGACACCGCCGATCCGCCGGACATCGACACAGGGCCGCGGGAGATGCCGGACGTCTTCGCGGAGTCGGGCCGCGGGCTCGCCCTCATCCAGGCGCTGACGACCACGTTCGAGCACGAGCGCTCCGAGGGGCGCAACGTCTGGACCCTGACGCGGGCGCTGGACTCCTAGCGACCGGCGCGGGTCAGCGGATCGTGTGCGCGGTGATGACCGCGGCGGCACGCGCCAGGTCGTCCGCCATGCCGTTCAGCCCGGGGGAGGCCTGGAGCACCTCCGCGCTGACGTCGTCGTAGCGCTCGTCCACCTGTGCGAGCAGCTGCTCACCGGAGGCGGTGAGGCGCAGCAGGACGCTCCGGCGGTCCTGCGGGTTGGCGAGCCGGTCGACGTGGCCGGCCGTGGCGAGCCGGTCGAGGAGCGCGGTCACGGCGCCCGTCGAGAGGGAGAGCTCGAGACCCAGCCACTTCGGCGTGAGGTCCGGCGACTCGCCGAGGACCTCGAGCGCCGTGAGCTCCGAGATGCCCACGCCCACGCCCGCGGCGATGCTCGCGCGGAGGTGCCGCTGCGCGTTCTCGAGCAGGCGGAGCGACTGCCGCAGCTGCACGGCGGGCGCGTCCTGATAGACGTCGCGCGGGGTCGGTTTCTCGGTGGTCATTCGTCCTTCTCGGGGTAGGGCTGGGGGTCATCGTACGGGTCGCTCTCGGGGGTTCCGACGTGTCCCCCGGACAGGGGGCTAAAGGACGATTGCAATGTATCTTGGTCATAAAGTAACTTAGCGGTCAATCGAGTTCGGCGAACCACCAGCCGGACCCTCCCCCTTCAGCACCAGCCCGCCCCATCCGATCAGGAGTCCTGCCATGTCGACCCACACCGCCAAGTCCAAGCGCGTCCGCTTCGCTCCCCTCGCCATCGCGACGAGCATCGCCGCCGCCGCCCTGCTCTCCGTCTCGATGTCCGGCACCCTGTCCGGCTTCGTCGCGAGCATCTCCAACACCGGCAACACCGCCGCGTCCGGCTCGCTCGTCATGGAGGAGAAGTCGACCGGCGCCAGCCCGATCACCTGCCTCAGCACCGACGGCGGCTCGATCAGCACCAACACCGCGACCTGCGCGACCATCAACAAGTTCGGCGGATCGACCACGATGGTCCCCGGCCAGACCGTCACCACCGCGATCACGCTGAAGAACACCGGCACCGTCGCCGCCAACACCTTCACGCTGACCCCCGGCGCCACCTGCTCGCAGAGCAACAACGTCGCGGCCGGCGCCTCCGGCTCCGCGACCGACTTCTGCGGCAAGCTCAACGTCGTGATCACCTCCGGCGGGACCACCGTCTTCACCGGCACCGCCGCGACCCTCGCCGGCTCGGCCGTCAAGACCCTCAACACCGCCCCGGTCACCCCCGGCACCTCCACCCCCTTCTCCATCGCCGTGACCCTCGACTCGTCGGCCACCAACGCCTACCAGGGCCTGTCCGCCTCGCTCCCGCTCACCTGGACC
>NZ_PSUG01000054.1:0-24026 GCF_002931755.1 Rathayibacter sp. AY2B3
CGATCCGCGCCGCCCAGCTCGGCAAGTCCGTCGCCGTCGTCGAGAAGCAGTACTGGGGCGGTGTCTGCCTCAACGTCGGCTGCATCCCGTCCAAGGCGCTGCTGCGCAACGCGGAGCTCGCCCACCTCTTCCACACCCAGGCGAAGCAGTTCGGCATCTCGGGCGACGTCTCGTTCGACTTCGGCGCGGCGTTCGACCGCAGCCGCTCGGTCGCGGACGGCCGCACCAAGGGCGTCCACTTCCTGATGAAGAAGAACAAGATCGCCGAGTTCGACGGCGTCGGCTCCTTCACCGGCCCGCAGGGCCTCGACGTGCAGCTGAGCAAGGGCGGCACGGAGTCGTTGACGTTCGACGACGCGATCATCGCGACCGGCGCGAGCGTCCGCCTGCTCCCCGGCGTCGAGCTCTCCGAGAACGTCGTCACCTACGAGACCCAGATCATGACCCGCGAGCTCCCCGACACGATGGCCATCGTGGGCGCGGGCGCGATCGGCATGGAGTTCGCCTACGTCCTCAAGAACTACGGCGTCGACGTGACGATCATCGAGTTCATGGACCGCGCCCTCCCCAACGAGGACCCGGACGTCTCCAAGGAGATCCAGAAGCAGTACAAGAAGCTCGGCGTCGAGATCCTGACCTCGACCAAGGTCGAGTCGGTCGTCGACAAGGACGGCTACGTCACGGTCACCTACACCGCGAAGGACGGCACGCAGTCGACCCTCGAGGTCGACAAGGTGCTCATGTCCATCGGCTGGGTCCCCCGCACCGAGGGCTTCGGCCTCGAGAAGACGGGCGTCGAGCTCACCGAGCGCGGCGCGATCGCGATCGACGACCACATGCGCACCAACGTGCCGCACATCTACGCCATCGGCGACGTCACCGCGAAGCTCCAGCTCGCGCACGTCGCGGAGGCGCAGGGCGTCGTCGCCGCCGAGACCCTGGCGGGCGCCGAGACCCAGACGCTGGGCGACTACCGGATGATGCCGCGCGCGACGTTCTGCCAGCCGCAGATCGCCTCCTTCGGCCTCACCGAGAAGCAGGCGACGGACGAGGGCCACGAGATCACCGTCTCGACCTTCCCCTTCATGGCGAACGGCAAGGCCCACGGCCTCGGCGAGCCCACCGGCTTCGTGAAGCTCATCGCGAGCAAGAAGTACGGCGAGCTCCTCGGCGCCCACATGATCGGCCCGGACGTCTCGGAGCTGCTCCCCGAGCTCACGCTCGCCCAGAAGTGGGACCTCACCGCGACGGAGCTGGCCCGCAACGTGCACACCCACCCGACGCTGTCGGAGGCGCTGCAGGAGGGCTTCCACGGCCTCAAGGGGCACATGATCAACATGTAGGGCCCGTCCCTCCACGGCCTCCGGCCCGCAGGATCCCGCTCGGCTCGTCCGCCGCGGATCCTGCGGGCCGGAGCCGTCTCCGGGGGCACCTGCGGGGCTCCGGCACCGCTCCCGCTCCCGCTACCGTGGCCCGATGGATCCGCGCCTGCTCGACCGCCTCGCCGCCGACGCCTGGCCCGCGCTCGTGCGGCGCCCCCTCGGTGCGTGGGAGCTGCGCGCCTCCGCGGGAGTCACCAAGCGCGCGAACTCCGTGCTCGCGTCCGGCGACGTCGTCGACCAGGAGGCGGCCCTCGACGCGGCGGAGGCGTTCGCCCGCGAGCACGGGATCGCGCCCCTCGTGCAGATCGGCCCGCCGAGCCCCGCCGGTCTGACCGGGCTGCTCGCCGAGCGGGGCGCCGCGCCGATCGACCGGACGCTCGTGCTGACGGGATCGGTGCAGGAGGCGCTCGCCGCGCTGTCCGCACCGTTCAGGTCCGCACTGTCAGGATCCGCGCCGCGGCCTCGCGTCCGCCTCGCCCCGGCTCCCGACGAGGACTGGCTCGCCCTCTGGTGGTCGGTCGACGGACGCGGCGGAGCGGAGGAGCGCGCGGTCGCCGAGCGCATCCTCGCGGGCTGCCCCTCCTCCTACGCTCTCGCCGTCGACGGGGACGGCCCGGCCGCGACCGGCCGCCTCGCGCTGGTCACAGCGCCCGACGGCGAGCTCTGGGGCGGCCTCTTCGCCCTGACGACCCGCCCGGACGCCCGGCGCCGCGGCCTCGCCTCCGCCGTGATCGCCGCCCTCCTCGAGGACGCGTCCCGCCGGGGCGTCGCGCGCTTCTGGCTCCAGGTGCTGGCCGACAACGCCGGCGCCCGCCGCCTCTACGCGTCCCTCGGCTGCCGCGAGTCGTCCTGGTACGAGTACTGGCGCTGACCCGTCCGTCCGCCTCCGCGAGATGCCGCTTCGGTACGCGACACGCCGGTGGAGGCGTACCGAAGCGGCATCTCGCGGGGAGGAGCGGGGCGGCCGGTCAGGCGTTCGCGAGCACGGCGCGGGCGACGGCCTCGGCCTTCGCCGCGTCGCCGGTGACGGTCACCCGCCACCACACGTCGTCGGCCAGCGCGTCGATCTCGCAGACGCCCGCCGCGCAGCCGGTGAGGGCCTTCTCGCCGAAGCCGTCGAGCGGCTCGAGCGGGATCGCCAGGCCCGAGGTCAGCGAGAGGTTCCGCCAGCCGTCGTCGCCGTTCGGGAGCGCGTCGACCGTCACGCCCGAGTAGGCGGCGCTGGAGGCGTCGCTCCAGCTGCAGGAGGCGTACCCGGCCCGGGCGGCGGCAGCGGCCGACGCGGTCGTCGGCGTCCCGGTCCCGGTCCCCGCGGTCGCCTGCGCGAGACCGGCGGCACCGGACAGCTGCTCGGCCGTCAGGACCTCGGTGCAGACGGGCGCCGTCGCGGTGACCGGCTCGTCGAGGGTGCCGAGCGCAGCGGAGGCGGTGCCGGTCGCCAGCGCGGCGAGGTCGACGGCCGCGGGGGCGCCGCGCAGCTGCAGAGTCACCCAGGTGGCGCCGGCGAGCAGGTCCAGGTCGCAGCTGCCGTCGGTGCAGGAGCCGTACGCCTCGACGTCGGTCTCGAGGCGCGGTCCGGGACGGCCGGCGAACGCCTCGGCGGCGTCGTCGACCGCGGCCGCGGTGACGGAGGCGTCCTCGTCGTACCAGGCGCAGCGGAGCACTCCGCCGTTCTCCTCCGCGGCCTCGCGGATCAGCTCTCCCGAGGAGCGCGTCGTCACCTCGCGGCTGCCCTCCAGAGCGCTGCGGGAGACCCCCAGCGCCGAGGCCGCCCGCGCGGCGGGGAGGAGGGAGTCGCAGCCCAGGCGGGTCGAGGCCGTGGGCGAGGGCGTCGGAGTCGCGGAGGGAGTCGGAGCGACGCTCTCGGACGCCGACGGGGTGGCCGCCACGTCGGCGCGCTCGGCCGTCGTGCAGCCCGTCAGCGCGACGAGCACGGCGAGCGCGGCGCCGACCGTCGCCAGCCGCGGGAGGCGGGCCCTCACGCGGCCAGCTCGCGCTCGATCGCGGCCGTGAACGCGTCGATGTCGTCCTCCGTGGTGTCGAAGGAGCAGACCCAGCGGACCTCGCCGGTCGCCGGGTTCCAGTCGTAGAAGCGGTAGGCGGCACGGAGCCGGTCCGCGACTCCGGGCGGCAGCGTCGCGAACACCGCGTTGGCCCGGGTCTGCTGCGTGAACTCGAGCCCGGTGATCCGTCCGGCCGCGATCGCCTCCTCGAGCCCCGAGCGCAGACGCGCCGCCATGGCGTTCGCGTGCCGGGCGGAGCGGAGCCACAGGGGCTCCTCCGTGCCGCCGTCGCCGAGCAGCGCGAGCAGCTGCGCCGAGATGAAGCGCATCTTGGAGGAGAGCTGCATGTTGGTCTTGCGGAGGAAGGTCAGCCCGGTGGAGGCCGCCGGGTCGAGGACGACGATCGCCTCGCCGAGCAGGATGCCGTTCTTCGTGCCGCCGAACGAGAGCACGTCGACGCCCGCGTCGGTGGTGAAGGAGCGCAGGGGCAGGCCGAGAGCGGCCGCGGCGTTGGCGATCCGCGCCCCGTCCATGTGCAGCCGCATGCCGAGGCCGTGCGCGTGGTCGGCGAGCGCGCGCACCTCCTCGGGGGTGTAGACGGTGCCGAGCTCGGAGGACTGGGTGATCGAGACCACGAGCGGCTGGGCGCGGTGCTCGTCGCCGAAGCCCCACGCCTCCTGGTCGACCAGGGCCGGGGTCAGCTTGCCGTCGGGCGTGGGGACCGTGAGGATCTTGATCCCGCCGACCTTCTCGGGCGCTCCGCCCTCGTCGGAGGTGATGTGCGCGGTGCCCGCCGAGACGACGGCACCCCAGCGCGGCAGCATCGACTGCAGGCCGGTGACGTTGGCGCCCGTGCCGTTGAAGACGGGGAAGGCCTGGGCCTGCTCGCCGAACTCGCGGCGGAACGCCTCCTGCAGGCGCTCGGTGTAGACGTCCTCGCCGTACGCGATCTGGTGCGCTCCGTTGGCCGCGGCGATCGCGGCGAGGACCTCGTCGTGCACTCCGGAGTAGTTGTCGGAGGCGAAGCCGCGGACGTCGGGATCGTGCAGAGCGCTCATCCCTCCATCTTCGCAGCCCGCCGCCCGGAGGCGCCCCGGAGGCGCCCTCCGCGACGCCCCTCCTGCCTCCCGCGTGTTTCGGGCAGGTGAACGGACGACGACCCGAAAGCCGATCTCCGTCAAGAAGTTGGTATCGGCTGGGAGGCAGGCCACTCTTTACCTATGCGCATGGACACGACGGGAGCTGTTCGCGACATGCCCGCCCCTCCCGGGGTGGACGAGATCGCGGCTCGCTTCGGCGATCCCGTCCTCGCGTTCGCGCCTCAGCCGAGGCTGGAGGAGTTCGCCGCAGCGCAGACGATGGCGCTCGGCCGCTTCGTCGAGATCTCGCTCTCGTACTCGTTCTACAAGAACCCGCGCAACCGCGCCGACCCCGTCAACCACGTCCTGCTGACCCCCGAGCAGAAGCGCGCGATCGAGCGCGCCGAGAACGACCACCTGCCGCCGTGGATGGTCGACCAGGTGACGCGGATGCGGTACCCGGTCCTCTGGGAGGCGGTCCGCACCTCCGTGCCGATCCCCGCCGAGCGCAGCCGGCCCCTGGAGTCCCGCCTCGCGGCCCACATGGGCGACGTGCTCCGCAACACCTTCCCGGGCCGCGTGCGCAGCCGACGAGGCGGGATGCCGGTGGTCGCCGCCGCCCTCCGCGACGAGGACGTCGTGCGCGGCGTCCCGGTGATCGTGGACGGCGAGGCGCTGCGCGGCTACCGCGTGGACACCGACCCGGACGTGGTCGCGATCGGCGCCCGCGTCGACGGCCGCTACATGACGGTCGTGCTCGACCGGAAGATCGTGCCGGAGATCCGGATGGAGTTCGTCCGCCGCACCCCGCCGCGCCCGGCCTCGAGCCAGCCCCGCCGCTGACAGCCCGCCGCTGACCGCCCACCGCTGACCGCCCGACCGCCCACCGCTCAGGGGCGGCCCGGCACCGCGATCCCGTGCTCGTAGGCGAACACGACCGCCTGGATGCGGTCGCGCACGCCGAGCTTCATCAGGATCTTCGAGACGTGCGTCTTCACCGTCGCCTCGCCCACGAACAGCTCGGCCGCGATCTCGGCGTTCGACCAGCCCCGCGCCAGGTGCACGAGCACCTCGCGCTCGCGGTCCGTCAGGTCGGCGACTCCGGAGTGCTCCGCGGCGGCGGGCGTGCGCTCGGGCACGGACGCGAACCGCTCGATCACCCGCCGGGTGACGTCGGGGGCGAGCATCGCGTCGCCGCGGGCGACCACCTGCACGGCCTCCACCAGCTCCTCCGGCGACGCGTTCTTGAGCAGGAACCCGCTGGCGCCGGCCGAGAGCGCCTCGAAGAGGTAGTCGTCGCGGTCGAAGGTGGTGAGGATGAGCACCCGCGAGCACAGGCGCGGGTCGGCCACGATCTCGCGGGTCGCGGCCAGGCCGTCGAGCCCGGGCATCTGCACGTCCATGCAGATCACGTCGGGGTGGAGCTCGGAGGCGCGCTGCAGGGCCTCGAGCCCGGTGCGGGCCTCGCCGACCACCTCGATCCCCGGCTCCGACTCGAGGATGATGCGGAAGCCCACGCGGACGAGCTCCTGGTCGTCGACGAGCAGCACGCGCACGTGCTCGGTCATGGGCGGCCCCCGCTCGCTCGATCCTGACGCCCCCGCGACGTCTCCGACGACGGTACCGGGTCGCCGCCGTCCGGCACGCTCGCCCGGACGGGGGACAGCGGGACCCGGGCGTGCACGAGGTAGCCTCCGCCCCTCGGCCCCATCTCGATCCAGCCGCCGACCGCGGCCGCGCGCTCACTCATGCCGGTGTGCCCGAGTCCGCAGGAGGCGGGGGCGCTCGGGTGCGGGCCGGACCCGCCGTCGTCGGCGATCTCGAGCTCGACCGCGTCGGGGGCGTAGCGGAGGCGCACCTCGGCGTGCGCGCCGCGTCCCGCGTGCTTGCGGACGTTCGTGAGCGACTCCTGCGCGATGCGGTAGAGGCTGAGGCCCACCGTCGCGGGGATCTCGCGGGGCGTGCCGAGGGTGAGGAAGACGGTGGGCAGGCCCGACCCGCTGGACGCCGCGACCAGCTCCTCGAGCTGGGCCACCCCACGGGTCGAGGCGGCGTCGGTGAGCGGATTCGGCGCTGCGTCCTCGGCGCGCAGCGCGACCAGGATGCGGTGCAGCTCCTCGATCGCCGAGCGCGCGTCGCCCTCGATGGCGCTGAGCGAGGCCGCCGCCTGCTCCGGATCCCGCGCCAGCACCCGCCGCGCCGCTCCCGCCTGCACGCCCATCACGCTGACGTGGTGCGCGACCACGTCGTGCAGCTCGCGGGCGATCCGCAGCCGCTCGGAGGACACGGCCTGCCGGGAGGAGCGCTCCCGCTCGTCGTCGAGCTCGGCCGTGCGCGTCTCGAGCGCCTCCAGCCGGCGGGCCGACTGCCACGACGCCTCGCCGAAGACGTAGGCGCTGCCGAAGTAGAGCAGGTTCGACACGACCGCGAGGGCCGACTCCGCCGCGTAGGGCGAGAGCAGGCCGGGGGAGTCGTCGACCGGCACGGAGCTGCCGAAGTACTCGCCCGTGGCGAGGGTGGTGAGCAGCCAGCCCAGCATCCCGACCGCGATCGCCACCCGGACGACGAGGGCCGTGCGCCGGTTCCGGCCCCACGCACCGACCGTGTACAGCGCGAGGAACAGGCAGATCTGGCCGAAGAGCGACTCCGGCACCTGGAGCACGATCCCCAGCGCGTAGACGACGGAGAGCCCGGCCGCCACGCTCGCGGGGAACCGGCGGCGCAGCGCGAGCGGCAGGGTCATCAGGACGGCCCAGTGGGCGCTGACGACGGGGTGCGCCGCGTCGGGGAAGCCCGCCGAGGAGTACAGCGCGACGGAGACGATCGTCGCCACCAGCATGATCCCCGCGGTGACCGCGTCGTGCACGTATCCGGCCCGGCTCGGCGCTCGCCGGATCCAGCCCGCGTCGAGCGGGTCCGCGGCTCCGTCACCTGAGGGCATGCGCCCCACGCTAACCGACGCCGGTCGGACGGGGCCCCGGGAGGCGGAGGAGCGCACCCCGCCGCCTCCCGGGCGCGACGTCAGTCCCGGCCGGTGATGCCCCGGGTCGAGGCGATCACGTCGCCCATCTTCTTCCCGAGGGCCTCGTAGAACATCGACAGCGGGAACTCGTCGTCCAGCACCGCGTCGGTGAGGCCGCGCGGGGCGCCGAGCAGCACCTCCTCCGGCAGCCCGCGGGCCCAGGCGGAGGCGGGGTGCGGAGTGAGAGTGGCCGCGATCAGCTCGTGCGCGGCCAGCCAGTGCGCCGTCTTGGGCCGGTCGATCGAGCGCCAGTAGAGCTCGTCGATGGCGTCCGAGAGGGCGACGACCACGTCGGCGACACCGTCCCACTCGAACGCCAGCCGGGTGTCGGTCCAGTGCAGGACGCCGTGCTGGTGCAGCCAGGCGAAGAGCAGCTGGCCGCCGAGGCCGTCGTAGTTGCGCACCCGCGACCCGGTGAGCGGGAAGCGGAAGAGCCGGTCGAACAGGATCGCGTACTGCACGAAGCGCGAGCGCTCGGCCAGCGCCTCCTCCTCGTCGTCGCGGCGGTCCAGTGAGCCGAGGCGGCGCTCGATGGCGACGGCCTCGCGGAAGGCGGTGAGGTCGCACCGCAGCTCCTCCAGCGAGTAGAGGAAGAAGGGCATCCGCTGCTTGATCATGAACGGGTCGAACGGCAGGTCGCCGCGCATGTGGGTGCGGTCGTGGATGAGGTCCCACATCACGAAGGACTCCTCCGCCAGGCGCTGGTCGGCCAGCAGGCGCTGCGCGTCCTCCGGGAGCTCGAGCCGGGTGATCCGCGCCGCCTCCGTGACGACGCGGCGGAACCGTGCCGCCTCGCGGTCGGCGAAGATCGCGCCCCAGGTGAAGGACGGGACGGAGCGCATCGCGACCGTCTCGGGGAACAGCACGGCGCTGTCGGTGTCGTAGCCGGCGGTGAAGTCGACGAAGCGCACGGGCACGAAGAGGGCGTTGGAGTAGTCGCCCGCCTCCAGCTCGGCGACGAACCGCGGCCAGACGACCTCGACGAGGACGGCCTCGACGTGGCGGTCGCGGCTGCCGTTCTGGGTGTACATGGGGAAGACGACGAGGTGGCGGCGGCCGTCGACGCGCTCGACCTGCGGCTGGAACGCGGTGAGCGAGTCGAGGAAGTCGGGCAGGCCGAGGCCGCCCGCGCTCCAGCGCTCGAGGTCGACGACCAGCGCGTCGAGGTAGGCCGCGTCGTGAGGGAACGCGGGGGCGAGGGTGCGGACGCCGGCGACGATCCGCTCGACGAGGGTGCGCGCCTCGTCGAGCCGCTCGGGCTCGGCGAGCGAGCCGTCCTGGGACTGGAGCGGCTGCAGCGCGGCGGCGGCCGCCTTCAGGTCGAGCCAGGCGGCGGAGTCCTCCACGCGGTCCTCGACGACCTCGGGTTCTCCGACGACGGTGCTCTGCACGGCTTGCGACATGGTGATCCTCCTCACGCTGGTGATACGGGGCTGCAGGAGCGGAACGCGCTCCGACTCCGAGCGTATGGGCTCGTGCGCGCGCTTTTCTTGCGTCTCGGCGGAGCGAAGCAGCGACCTCGCGGGGGCGGGCGCACGTCTCCGCCGCCCGTCGAGAGCCCCGCGGTCAGCGGCTGCCCAGGTGTTGTGCAGGTGCCACCCCCCGTCCGGGGCTAGATTCCTCAGGCTTCCGTTTCCCTCCCCTGATCGGGTCGAAGATGGGGCGACACCGTGTCCGCATCCCGAGTGCGGAGACATCCGATCGGACCGGCGCGCCGAACCCCTGGCGGCGCGCTCGATCGGCGAGCCATCCTGAGAGAGAGGATCGGAGCGCGTGACGGGACCCGAACCCGGAAGCGACCAGAGAACAGCCAGCATCGACCACCACCCCGAGAACCTCCGCCTGGTCCCCTGGCCGCAGGCGGACGCCTCCGTCCTGCGCGACACCCTCGCGCACGCAGGCGGCGGACTCGAGAGCGAGAGCGAGATCCTCGTGCGCCACGACCGCTACCTGCGCGGTTGGGCGGACGGCGACGCGTTCTTCTACGTGGTCGAGCTGGACGGACTCTCCGTCGGCTCCATCGGCTATTGGTACGGCTGCTCGCGCGGCGTCGTCGCCTACGAGGCGGCGTGGAGCATCGCTCCGCACGCCCGCGGCGTCACGGCGGACTCCGTGCGCATGCTGCTCGAGGAGGCGGCGGCGTTCCCCGTGCCCCGCTTCGTGCACGCTTTCGTGGCGGAGAGCGATCTGGACGCCGGAGCGACCTGTGTCGAGACCGGCTTCGACCGGGTCGATCTCGTCGAGCAGGGCGAGCCGCCGGAGCTCTACGTGGACTGGGCGTTCGACCTGGCCGCCGTGGCCTGATCAGATCCCGTGGCGCTCCAGCCACGGCCGCAGCACCGCGAGGAACTCCTCGGGGTGCTCGAGGCTGGGCAGGTGCGCCGCGTCCTCGAGCACCTGCAGCTCGGCACCGCTCACCGCGGCGGCGAGGTGCTCGCAGACCGGCAGCGACTCCGAGAGGTCGTGCGCACCCGCCACGACGAGGGTCGGCACGGCGATCTCCCCGAGCCGATCGCCCGCCGGCCCGGACGGCTCGACCGGGCGCGGAGCCTCCGATTCGTGGCCGACGCCCGTGAGCGCGAGCTCCCGGACCCGCGCGAGGAACTCCGGAGCCACGTCGTCGGCGGAGCGGTCGGGGCCCACGGCCCAGAGCTCCGCCTCGACGATCGCCGCGGCCTCCCGCTCGCCCGCGAGCTCCAGCGCCTCGACCTCGCCGAAGCGGCGCTCCTCCTCCGCCGTCAGCGCCGGGTAGTCGAAGCCCGCCAGGCCCGGGGCGATCGCGACCAGGCCGGTCACCCGCTCCGGATGCTCCAGCGCCAGGTCCAGCGCGAGGGTGCCGCCCCGTGAGCAGCCGACGACCACCGCGCGCTCGACGCCGAGGTGGTCGAGCACGTCCAGGGCGTCCCGGCGCGGGTCGTACTCCACGTCCTCCGTGCTCGTGCCGCCGGCGCCGCGGACGTCGAAGCGGACCACCAGCCGGTCGCGCGAGAGGTCGGGGACGAGCGGGTCCCACATCCGCAGATCGGCGATGCCCGCGTGCACGAGCAGCAGGGCGGGGGCGGAGGCGCGGCCGTCCGCCTCCCAGTGGAGGGTCGCGCCGGGGACCTCGAGATGCGGCATGCCGCACACCGTAGGCGCGTCGGGCCGGCGCTGCAACGCCCGGGCACTGCCTAGGGTGGAGGCGCGACAGCGGACGGACCGCGGCGGAGAGGCGGCGGCGTGGAGGGCGTGCTCACCGGCTTCTCGATCATCGGGGTCGTCATCGCGGTCGGCTACCTGATCGCGCGGTTCCGGATCGTCCCGCCCGAGAGCCGGCTGATCCTGTCGCGGATCGCCTTCTTCGTCACGACGCCGGCGCTGCTGTTCACCGTGCTCTCGCGGGCCGACGTCTCCGTCCTCTTCTCCTCGTTCCTGCTCGTCTCGCTCCTGACGGTGCTGACCGTCGCCCTGCTCTACGTGCTCGCGTCGCGCCTGCTCTTCCCCCGTCCGCTCCCCGAGACGGTGATCGGGACCGCGGCCTCCTCCTACGTCAACGCCAACAACATCGGACTGCCGGTCGCCATCTACGTGCTGGGCGATCCGCAGTGGGTGGCCCCGACGCTCCTGCTGCAGCTGATCGTCCTCGCGCCGACGATCCTGACGCTGCTCGACGTCTCGACGAGCGGGCGGACCTCGGTCGGCGCGATCCTCACGCAGCCGCTGCGGAACCCGATGATCATCGCCTCCGCCCTGGGCCTCGTCGTCGCCCTCACCGGCGTGGAGCTGCCCGCGCCCGTGCTGCAGCCGTTCTCGATCATCGGCAACGCGTCGATCCCGCTGGTGCTGATCGCCTTCGGGATGTCGCTGCGCGGGCAGCGGCCGCTGGAGGCGGGGCCGGCGCGGGTCGAGGTGGTCGTCGCCTCCGTGCTCAAGTCGCTGGTGATGCCGGCGGTCGCGCTGCTGCTGGGGCGCTTCGCGTTCCACCTCGACTCCGAGCACCTCTTCGTGGTGACGGTGACCGCCGCGCTGCCGACCGCGCAGAACATCTTCACCTTCGCCTCGCGCTACGACCGGGGCGTCGCCGTCGCCCGGGACACGGCCCTCGTGACCACGGTCGCCGCGGTGCCCGTGCTCATCGGGGTGTCCCTCCTGCTGGGCTGAGCGGAGCAGCCTCCCCGGCTCCCGCGCGACCCCGGCGGAGGAGCCGGACGGCCCGCGCATCAGCGTCGCGTGTCCCTCGTCCTGGGTCGGGGACGGTGGCGCGGGCCCGGTCGCACTCCGCCGACCGTCGCTTAGGCTCTCTCCAATGAGCACCACCACGTCCGCCGACCGCCCCGCCCGCGGCAGGCCGCGCCGCCGTCGCGGCCTCTGGATCACGCTGATCGTCCTCCTGGTCCTGCTGATCGGAGCCGTCGTCGCAGTGCTCCTCGGCGTGCGCACCTACGACAAGGCGATGACCGTCCGCGACAAGCTGACCGAGGCGATCCCGCTCGTGTCGCAGGTGACGGACAGGCTGACGACCTTCGACACCTCGGGGGCCGGGGAGACCGCGGCCCAGATCGCGACCCTCACCGGCGAGGCGCGCGACGAGACCGACGACCCGGTGTGGCGGGTGATGGAGGTGGTGCCCGTCCTCGGCCCGAACCTGTCCGCCGTCCGTGCCGCGACCGAGATCGCCGACGACGTCTCCGGCCGGATCGTCACGCCGCTCTCCACGACCTCGCTCGACATCCTCAAGCCCGTCGACGGCAGGGTCGACCTCGCGGCGATCACCGAGCTGTCGCAGAAGATCACCGTCGCCAAGGAGGTCGTCGACGCCGCGCAGACCCGCGTCGAGGGCATCGACCGCGGCCCGCTGGTGCCGCAGGTCGCCTCGGCCCTCGACTCCTTCACTCCGCAGCTGGCCACCGCCACCGCCGCGATGGAGCAGGTCGAGCCGCTCACCGCGATCCTCCCCGACTCCCTCGGAGCCTCCGGTCCGCGCCACTACCTGGTGATGTTCCAGAATCTGGCGGAGTCGCAGGCTCTGGGGGGCGGTGCGTCCTCGGTGATGCAGCTCGACGTCGACGGCGGCGCGATCTCGATCGGCCGTCAGCTGGGCAGCGGCGACTTCCGCGGGCTGGCGCCCGTCACCGTCGACCAGAGCGCGCTCGACACCATCGGCGAGAACCTGGCGACGACCTTCAACGTCTCGACCAGCCGCCCCGACTTCCCGACGGCGGCCTCGATCGCCTCGCAGTTCTGGGCGCAGAAGTTCCCCGAGCAGAAGATCGACGGCGTCCTCGCGATCGACCCCGTCGCCCTCTCCTACCTCCTCGGCTCGACCGGGCCGGTGACCCTCACCGACGGCACGGTCCTCACGAGCGAGAACACCGTCTCGACCCTGCTCAACGAGGTCTACTTCCGCTACCCGGAGTCGGTCGTGGCCGAGCGCACCGACGAGTTCTTCTCGGAGGCGAGCGCGACGATCCTGGGCAAGATCCTCGGAGGGGAGATGGAGCCGACGAAGATGCTCCCGGCGATCGTGAAGGCGGTCGACGAGAGCCGCATCCTCGCCTACAGCTCCGACGCCGACGAGCAGGCGCTCCTCGCACCCACGCCGATCGCAGGGGTCCTGCCGCAGACGACGACCGACGGCACGACCACCGGAGTGTTCTTCCAGGACGCCTCGCGCGGCTCGAAGATGGACTACTACCTGAGCACGGCGGTCGCGCAGTCGAGCACGGGCCGGTGCGCCGCCTCCGGCGCGGTCTTCACCACCTCCGTCACCGTGACCAACACGATCTCGAAGGCGGTCGCGCGGACGCTGCCCGCCTACGTCGCCGCGGCCGGCGGGCGGGGTGCGTACCCCCTGGGCGACTTCGTCACCAACATCTACGTCTACGGCCCTCCCGGGACCACGGTGTCGAGCGCGGCCTGGGCCGACGGCACGGGCTATGAACCGGAGAGCCTCGACGACCTCGGCCGTCCCGTCTCGAAGGTCGCCGTGCAGCTCTCACCCGGTCAGTCCGAGACGTTCGACGTTCAGTTCAGCGCCGGCGACGCCTCCGGCTTCGGCGACCAGGCCGTCCGGGTGACCCCGATGATCAACCCCACCGCGGTGACGCTGAACGACGAGCCCGCCTGCGGCTGACGCTCCTCCCGGGGCGGTGCTGGGCCGGCGCCGAACCACGCCCGTGGTCGGCACCACCCCGGGTCGGTGCTGGGCCGGCGCCGAACCACGCCCGTGGTCGGCACCACCCCGGGTCGGTGCTAGACCAGCGCCGAACCGGGGATCGAGCTCGTCACGAGCGAGGAGGCGAGGAACGCGGTGGCGATGCAGAGCACGAACCCGATGACCGGCACGAGGAACGCGCGGCGGCCCACGAGGTAGCGCACGACCGTCACGACCACGGCGATCAGCGTCAGCGCGGGCGGCCCGATCAGCGCGATCGAGACGCCCCAGTCGATCCGCTCGAAGTCGCAGGCGAAGTTCTGGCCCTCGCACTGCGCGGGGAAGACCGAGAGGATCGCGGCGAGGTAGCCGAGCACGATCGTGAGCAGGCCGAGGGCGAGGCAGCCGAGGATCGAGAGCACGAGGTCCCAGCGGCGTCGGCGCGGCTTCCCGGCGGCGATGATCTCGCCCACCGAGCGGTAGGCGTCGGACCGGAACTCGTCGTGGGCGGCTCCGGGGCGGGCGGACGCCGGCCGAGCGGGGCGGGCCGCACCGCCCGAGGCGCCCTGGGCCCGCGCGCGCTTCTTCTTCGACGAGGCCATGCTCAGAAGATCATCGGGCGGTCGTCGTCGAGGGTCGTCTCGAGGTCGAGGTCGACCACCACCGGGACGTGGTCGCTCGGGGCGTCGCCCTTGCGCTCGTCGCGGTGGATCGAGGCTCCGGTGACGAGCTCGCCGAACGCGTGGGAGCCGAGCACGAAGTCGATCCGCAGCCCCTCGTTGCGCGGGAAGCGGAGCTGCTTGTAGTCCCAGTAGGTGTAGCCCTCGGGCACGAGCGGGCGGACGACGTCCCGCAGGCCGGCGTCCTCGAAGGCGGCGAAGGCGGCGCGCTCGGGGATCGAGACGTGCGTGGATCCGGGGCCGAGGCCCGGGTCGCCCACGTCGCTGTCGAGCGGCGCGACGTTCCAGTCGCCGACCAGGGCGAGCGGCAGGTCGGGCTCGGCGGCCAGCCACTCGCGGGTGCTCGCCTCCAGGGCCGCGAGCCACTCGAGCTTGTAGAGGTAGTGCGGGTCGTCGACCGCGCGGCCGTTCGGGACGTAGAGGCTCCAGACGCGCACGCCGTCGACCGTGGCGCCGATCGCGCGGGCCTCGAGCGGGTAGGAGCCGTCGGCCGCCGCCTCCTTCGCGAAGCCGGGCATGCCCGGGAAGCCGATCCGCACGTCCTCCATCGGCAGGCGCGAGGCGATGCCGACGCCGTTCCACTGGCTGAGCCCGACCATCTCGACGTGGTAGCCGGCGTCGGCGAAGACCTCGTGCGGGAACTGCTCGGGCTTGCACTTGAGCTCCTGCATGGCGAGGACGTCGACGTCCTCGCGCACGAGCCAGTCGACGACGCGGCCGGTGCGGGCCCGGATGGAGTTCACGTTCCAGGTGGCGATGCGCATCCTGGAAGTGTAGGAGCCGCCGCCGACACGTCTCCTGCGCGTCCCCCGCGCGCCCCGGCGGCCGCGGGCCGGGGGAGTCATCCCCTCGGCGGATTGCGGAACCGGTGTCGGTGGTCGATGGTTGTCTAGCGCCGTCCCGACCGGCCGTTCGTCGAGCCGTCCGGACGCCGCCGCCGCCCGCGCCGTGCGGGCCCGACGGGCTCCCCGGCGCTCCGCGCTCCCCAGCCCGGTCCCCTCCCCTGCCGCTCCTGCTCCGCCCCTCCGGAGGACCCATGATCCTGCTCCGCCTCGCCTCCGCCTACGCGAAGCCCTACGCGCGCTGGGTGGCCGCCGTCGTCGTGCTGCAGCTCGTCGCGACGCTCGCCGCGCTCTACCTGCCGAGCCTCAACGCCGAGATCATCGACCAGGGCATCGGCCGCGGCGACACCGACTTCATCTGGGGCACCGGCATGACCATGCTCGGCGTCTGCGTCGTGCAGGTCGCCGCGGCGATCGGAGCCGTCTACTTCGGCGCCCGCACCGCCATGTCCGTCGGCCGCGACCTGCGCCGCGACGTCTACCGCCGCGTCGACTCGCTCAGCGGGCTCGAGGTCGGCGGCTTCGGCACGGCCACCCTGATCACCCGCGGCACGAACGACGTGCAGCAGGTGCAGATGCTCGTGCTGATGACCCTCAACTTCATGGTGTCCGCGCCGATCATGTGCGTCGGCGGCATCGTCTTCGCCCTGCGCGAGGACGCCGGCCTCTCCTGGCTGGTCTGGGTGTCGGTGCCGCTGCTGTTCGTCGTGGTCGGCTTCCTGGTGTTCCTGCTGCTGCCGCTGTTCCGCCTCATGCAGGACCGGATCGACGGGATCAACAGCGTGCTCCGCGAGCAGATCACGGGCATCCGCGTGGTGCGCGCCTTCGTGCGCGAGCCGTTCGAGTCCGAGCGGTACCGCAAGGCCAACGCGGCGATCACCGAGGTGTCGATCAAGGTCGGCAACATCTTCGTGCTGATGTTCCCCGCGATCATGATGATCCTGCACCTGGCCACCGCGGCCGTGCTGTGGTTCGGCGGGCAGCGCGTCGACGCCGGTCAGATGCAGGTGGGCTCGCTCACCGCGTTCCTGCAGTACCTCCTCCAGATCCTCACCGCCGTGATGATGGGCGTCTTCATGGTGATGATGATCCCGCGCGCGGTCGTCTGCGCCGAGCGGATCCAGCAGGTCCTCGACGCCCGCACCAGCCTCACCACGCCCGAGGGCGGGGTCCCGACGCCGACACGGGGCCGCGTGGAGTTCTCGGGGGTCGTCTTCGGGTACCCCGGCGCCGAGCGCCCCGTGCTCTCGGGCATCGACATCCTCGCGGAGCCGGGGCGCACCACGGCCGTCGTCGGCTCCACCGGCGCCGGCAAGACGACCCTGCTCGGCCTCGTGCCCCGCCTGTTCGACCCGCAGGAGGGCACCGTCACGATCGACGGCGTGCCCGTCTCCTCCCTCGACCGGGCGCAGCTCGCCGAGGTGGTCGGGCTCGTGCCCCAGCGCCCCTACCTCTTCTCGGGGACGATCGCCTCGAACCTGCGCTTCGGCCGCCCCGACGCGACGGACGCCGAGCTGTGGGAGGCGCTGCGCATCGCCCAGGGCGAGGACTTCGTGCGGAGCAAGGAGCACGGGCTCGACGAGCCGGTCTCGCAGGGCGGCACCAACGTCTCCGGCGGGCAGCGCCAGCGGCTCTGCATCGCGCGGGCCCTCGTCGCGAAGCCGCGGGTCTACCTGTTCGACGACTCGTTCTCGGCGCTCGACGTCGCGACCGATGCGCGGCTGCGGGAGTCGCTGGCCGACGCCACCACCGACGCGACCGTGATCATCGTGGCCCAGCGGGTGTCGACCATCCGCCACGCCGACCAGATCGTCGTGCTCGACGCGGGCCGCGTCGTCGGCCGCGGCACGCACGACGAGCTCCTCGAGACGAACGCGACCTACCGCGAGATCGTCGAATCCCAGCTGAGCGTCGAAGGAGTGTCCTGAGATGGCGCGCACACGCGACACCACCGCGCCCGAGGAGACGACGTCCCTCGAGCCCGAGTTCGAGCCCGGCGAGGGCGACGGCGGCATGTTCGGGGACGGGCCGCCCGCCCGTAAGGCGCAGAACTTCTGGCCGTCCGCCAAGCGCCTCTTCTCGCTGCTCGGCCCCGAGCGCGCCCGGATGGTCCTCGTGGTCGCCCTGGTCTCGCTGTCGGTCGTCCTCACCGTCATCGCGCCCAAGATCCTCGGGCAGGCGATGGACACGATCTTCAACGGCGTGATCGGCTCGCAGCTGCCGGCCGGCGTCCCGCTCGAGCAGATCATCGAGCAGCAGCGCGCCTCGGGCAACGGCACCTTCGCCGACATGCTGGCCAAGACCGACATCGTGCCCGGCGCGGGCATCGACTTCGTGGTCCTCGGCCGCCTGATCATCATCGTGCTGCTGATGTACGTGGTCGCGTCGGTGCTCATGTGGGCGCAGGGCTACATCCTCAACGGCCTCGTGATGCGGGTGGTCTTCGGCCTCCGCCAGGACATCGAGGCGAAGCTCAACCGCCTCCCGCTGCGCTTCTTCGACACCCGGCAGCGCGGCGACGTGATGTCGCGCGTCACGAACGACGTCGACAACATCCAGACGGCGCTGCAGCAGGCCTTCTCGCAGCTGGTGCAGTCGGTGCTCACCATCATCGGCATCGCCGCGATGATGTTCATCGTCTCGTGGCAGCTCGCGCTGATCGCGCTGATCTCGATCCCGCTCTCGGGCGTGATCGCGGGCGTGATCGGCGCCCGCTCCCAGAAGCTCTTCGCCGCGCAGTGGAAGAACACGGGCGCGCTCAACGGCCACATCGAGGAGACCTTCTCCGGGCTCGAGATCGTCCGCGCCTTCGGCCGCGACCGCGAGATGCTCGAGGAGTTCGACCGCCGCAACGACAGCCTCTACACCGCCTCGTTCGGCGCGCAGTTCGTCTCGGGCATGATCATGCCCGCGATGACCTTCGTCTCCTACCTCTCCTACGTGCTCATCGCCGTGGTCGGCGGGCTGCGGGTCGCCTCGGGTCAGCTGACGCTCGGCGACGCGACCGCGTTCATCCAGTACTCGCGCGAGTTCACGCAGCCGGTGACCCAGCTCGCGAGCATGGCGAACATGCTGCAGTCCGGCGTCGCTTCGGCCGAGCGCACGTTCGAGCTGCTCGACGCCGAGGAGCAGGAGCCGGAGACG
This sequence comes from Rathayibacter sp. AY2B3, assembly GCF_002931755.1. Taxonomy (NCBI): domain Bacteria; kingdom Bacillati; phylum Actinomycetota; class Actinomycetes; order Micrococcales; family Microbacteriaceae; genus Rathayibacter; species Rathayibacter sp. AY2B3. The sequence continues at coordinate 18,286 of NZ_PSUG01000054.1, forward strand.
GCGACCGCGTCGCTCCCGCAGCGCACCGACGGCCACGTGGAGTTCGAGGGCGTCTCGTTCTCGTACGACCCGGAGCAGCCGCTGATCGAGGACCTGACCTTCTCTGCCCAGCCCGGGCAGACGGTCGCCATCGTCGGTCCGACCGGCGCCGGCAAGACCACGCTGGTCAACCTGGTCATGCGCTTCTACGAGCTCACGGGCGGACGCATCCTGCTCGACGGCGTCGACATCACGAGCCTCGCGCGCGGCGATCTGCGCTCGCGCGTGGGCATGGTGCTGCAGGACGCGTGGCTCTTCCAGGGCACGATCCGCGAGAACATCCGCTACGGGCGCCTGGACGCCACCGACGAGGAGATCGTCGACGCGGCGAAGGCCACCATGGTCGACCGCTTCGTGCGCCAGCTGCCCGACGGCTACGACACGGTGCTCGACGCCGACGGCGGCAGCGTCTCGGCGGGCGAGCGGCAGCTGATCACGATCGCGCGGGCGTTCCTCGCGAACCCGTCGCTGCTGATCCTCGACGAGGCCACCTCCTCGGTCGACACCCGCACGGAGCTGCTGGTGCAGCACGCGATGAACGCACTGCGCACCGACCGGACCTCGTTCGTCATCGCGCACCGGCTCTCCACGATCCGCGACGCCGACACCATCCTGGTGATGGAGTCGGGGCGGATCGTCGAGCAGGGCGCGCACGAGGCGCTCCTGAAGCAGCGCGGCGCCTACTACGAGCTCTACATGACCCAGTTCCGCGGAGGAGGCGACGAGGCGGGCGAGCACGCCGCAGCGGGCGCGCTCCCGAGCGGGGGAGGGGTCGCCCCGTAGAGTAGGCGCGTGACCGACGCACGCCAGCAGCTCATCGAGTACATCGGCTCCGACGCCGTCTTCCACGGGGACTTCACCCTCACCAGCGGCAAGAAGGCGTCGTACTACGTCGACCTGCGCCGCGTGAGCCTCGATCACCGCGTCGCGCCGTTGATCGGGCAGGTCATGCTCGACCTCATCGCGCCGATCGAGCGCGTGGACGCCGTCGGCGGCCTCACCATGGGCGCCGACCCGATCGCCGCCGCGATCCTCCACCAGGGCGCCGCCCGCGGCCTCGCCTACGACGCGTTCGTCGTGCGCAAGGAGCCCAAGGACCACGGCCGCGGCCGGCAGGTCGAGGGCCCCGACCTCGAGGGCAAGCGCGTCGTCGTCGTCGAGGACACGTCCACCACCGGCGGCTCGCCGCTGAAGGCGATCGAGGCCCTGCTGAAGGTCGGCGCCGAGATCGCGGGGGTCGCCGTCGTCGTCGACCGCGCGACCGGGGCCCGCGAGATCATCGAGGAGGCCGGCTACCCGTACTTCGCCGCGATCGGTCTGGCCGACCTCGGCCTGAGCTGATGGTCGACGACGGGGGACGCGACGGGGGCCCGGGAGGCGGCGAGCACCCGGATCGCGAGCGCCGCGGGTCCGAGGACCGCGAGCCGGAGCGTGCCGGATCGGAGACCGCCGAGCCGGAGCGTCCCGAGGCGGAGCGTCCCGGGGCCGAGCGTCCCGTCGGCGGCAGCGAGTGGCTGCTCCAGCAGCTCAGCGGCGGCCGTCTGAAGAGCATCTTCGATTCGCCCCGCCCCTCCCCTCCCGCGGAGGAGCCGCGCGCGGAGCGGACGTCCGGTCCTGCTGGGTCCGCGGCCGACGAGGCCCACGCCTCAACGGAGGAGCGGAGCGACACGAGCGAGTCGGCCTCCTCCGCCGACGCGGCCGGACCGTCCTCGGACGACGGCGACTCCGGTGCGGTGCCGCCCCATGCCCCCGCCGCTCCGGTCGGCCTGTGGCCGGGGGAGCCCGTGCTGAGCGCGACGCCCGCCCCCGAGGAGGCCCACGACGATCGTCCGACCTCTGCGGACGCCCCCGCTCGGGTGGAGGATCGCGACGACGACGACCGCGGCACTGTCGCGGAGCCGGAGCGCTCCTCCGACCGCGACGGAGTCTCCGCCGGGGGACGGGACTCCCGGGGCGGTGACACGGGTGTCCCCGCCGCGGGGGCCCGGGACACGGGATCGCCCGCGACCGGTGCCGGCGAGACCGGTGCCGGCGAGACCGGTGCCGGCGAGACGGGTGTCCGCGAGACGAGTGCCCGCGAGGCGAGTGCTCGCGGGACGAGTGCCCGCGAGACCGGCGCCTCCGGTGCGGACGTGTCCGACGAGGACGCCTTCGACGCGTTCTTCGCCCCCCTCCGCGACGACGCGGACGACGCCGACCCCCACGCCGACTCCGACCGCTCCGCCGACGCCGGCCGCACCGAGGTGCACCGCCGCGGGGCCGACTCCGTGCGCCCGGTCCTGCCGCACACCGACCCTCCCGCCGACCTGCCGACCGCACCCGCCGGGCTGCGCAGCGCCCACCGGCCGGACGACGAGCCCGATGCCGGATCCTCGACCGACGTCGATCCCGCGGGCCGCTCCGCCGCCCCCTACCCCGCCGACGGACGCCCGGTCGGCGCGACCCCGCCGACTCCGCGCGAGCCGACTCCGCCCGCCGTCTACGAGTGGCCCGACCCGCGCGGGGACTTGGACCAGCCGCCCGTGTGGGAGCAGGTCGTCGCTCCGCGTGACGAGCCCGACGAGGACGGCGGTGACGAGGAGCTGTGGCGCGAGACCGCCGGCGCCTACTCGTGGAACCTCGAGCCGGCCGCCGAGCCCACCGACCGCGCCGAGCCCGCGCCCTTCCGCACCGCTCCCGCGGCCGCCCACGTCAACGCCGCTCCGCCGCGGAAGAGCCGCTCCGCCCGGTCCCGACCCGAGAGCCGCGAGCGCGACTCGGCGCCCGCCGGAGCGCCCGCATGGCGCACGCTCAGCCGGCGCCGACTCCTGATCGGCCTGATCGCGGCGGGTGCGGTGATCCTCCTCGCCGGGCTCTTCGCGATCGGCATCGCCGTCGGGAGCGCCGGCGGCCGGGCCGAGCCGAAGGCCGCACCGGTCGTCAGCGAGACGCCCGCGGCGGAGCCGACCCCCTCGCCCACCCCGACCGCGACCCTCCCGACCGTCGGACCGCTGCCCGTCGGCACCTGGGCCTGGAGCGCGCTCCTCGGCGGCGAGTGCATCGATCCCTTCGACTCCGTCTGGGCGGAGGAGTTCACCGTCGTGGACTGCGCGAGCGCCCATTCCGCCCAGCTCGTCGCCACGGCGGAGCTGACCGACGCGGCGTTCCCCGGCCAGGACGCCCTGGCCGTCACCGTCTCCTCGCTCTGCCAGGCGCAGGGCGTCGTGGACGTCGCCGCGGCAGAGACCTACGGCGACGTGCAGGTCGCCGGCGCGTTCCCCGTCACCCAGGAGCAGTGGGACGCGGGCGAGCGCAGCTACTACTGCTTCGTCGACCGCGCGGGCGGCGGCGAGCTGACCGGCTCCCTCGCCGGCACTCCCGCGGCCTGACGCGCGCCGTCGCGTCGGCCCGGGGGATGCCGCCGTGCCCCTGCTCTGCGCACCCGGCCGAGCCGGGGAGCGCCCAGTAGGATCGCTCGTCGTGCAGGAGAACGAGGCGACCCCCGCGACCGGACCAGCCGCCTCCGTGGAGCTCACCACGAACGGCGTCGGCCCCTGGCAGGGGGAGTGGCCCGAGGACGACCGTCTCGACCCGGAGCTGCTGGAGCGCGGCGACGCGCGCAACGTGATCGACCGGTTCCGCTACTGGCGGATGGACGCGATCGTCGCGGAGCTCGACCGCACGCGGCACCCGTTCCACGTCGCGATCGAGAACTGGCAGCACGACATGAACATCGGCTCGATCGTCCGCAGCGCCAACGCCTTCGGCGCGGAGGGCGTGCACATCGTCGGCCGGAGGCGCTGGAACAGGCGCGGCGCGATGGTCACCGACCGCTACCAGCACGTCCAGCACCACGAGACGGTGGCCGACCTCGTGCAGTGGGCCGCGGAGGAGGAGGTGCCTCTCCTCGCCGTCGACAACGTCCCCGGCTGCGTGCCGCTCGAGACCTACCGGCTGCCCGAGCGCTGCCTCCTGCTGTTCGGGCAGGAGGGGCCGGGCCTCTCGGAGGAGGCGATCGCCGCCTCCGAGGCCGTGCTCGAGATCTCGCAGTTCGGCTCGACCCGGTCGATCAACGCCTCGGCGGCGGCGGCCGTCACGATGCACGCCTGGGTGCTGCAGCACGTCCGCTTCTGACTGCCCCGCCCTCGACCGCACCGAGGGAACCCCGAACCGTCGAGACAGCCTCGTGGAGCGGGTTCCCTCGACGGTCCGGGGTTCCCTCGGAGGCGGTGCGAGGCTCGGGACTCAGACCGCGGAGTCCGGCGGGAACTCCGACTCCAGCGGCTCCGACGACAGGAGCTCGTGCACCCCGCTCAGCACCTCGTCCGGGCGGAACGGGTAGCGCTCGATCTCGGCCTCGTCGCTGATCCCCGTGAGCACCAGCACGGTGTGCAGGCCCGCCTCGATGCCCGCGACGATGTCGGTGTCCATCCGGTCGCCGATCATCCCGGTGTTCTCGCTATGCGCACCGATCTTGTTCATCGCCGAGCGGAACATCATCGGGTTCGGCTTGCCGACGACGTACGGATCCTTGCCCGTCGCCTTCGTGATGAGCGCCGCGATCGCCCCCGTCGCCGGGAGCACGCCCTCGGCGCTCGGCCCCGTCGCATCGGGATTGGTGACGATGAAGCGCGCACCCGCGACGATCAGGCGGATCGCCTTCGTGATCGCCTCGAAGCTGTAGTTGCGGGTCTCGCCCACGACCACGTAGTCCGGCGCCGTCTCCGTCATGATGAAGCCCGCCTCGTGCAGCGCGGTGGTGATCCCCGCCTCGCCGATCACGAACGCGCTCCCACCCGGCATCTGCGACGCGCAGAAGTCCGCCGTCGCCAGGGCGCTCGTCCAGATCCGCTCCTCCGGCACGTGCAGCCCCGACCCGCGCAGCCGCGCCGCCAGATCCCGCGGCGTGAAGATCGAGTTGTTCGTCAGCACCAGGAACGGGGTGCCCGAATCCGTCCACTCCTGGATCAGCTCGGGCGCGCCGGGGAGCGCCTTGTTCTCGTGCACCAGCACGCCGTCCATGTCCGTGAGCCAGGCCTCGACTTCACTGCGGTTCGTCGCCATGGGTCGATGCTATCGGCGGCACCCCCGCACACGACGGCGACGATCGGCGAACCACCCGGCTCCCCCCGCGGACGCCCTGGAGGAGGGACGACCGCCGTGCGCCGGACGGCCGGACCCCGGACCCGCACAGCCGCGAGCGGGATAGCCTGGGACGCATGAGTGGCGAGAACCTGCTGGGCCCCGAACCGACCCTCCTCCCGGACGAGCCCGCGGTCACCGCGGCCCTCGCGAAGCACGCGAACCCGGGAGCCGTCGAATTCGCCGCCCTCGCCGCCGCCCACCCGCGCTCCCCGCTGGCCTGGGCGCTCCTCGCCGACAGCGTCTGGGGCATCGACGCGGCCCTCCCCTCCTACGCCTACGCCCGCGTCGGCTACCACCGCGGCCTCGACCTCCTCCGCGGCGCCGGCTGGCGCGGACAGGGCCCCATCCCCTGGCGCCACGGACCCAACCGCGGCTTCCTGCTCTCCCTCTACGCCCTCCGCCGCGCCGCCGACTCCATCGGCGAGACGGAGGAGGTCACCCGCCTCACCCAGTTCCTCCAGCAGGCCGACCCGATCGCCATCGAGGAGATCGAGCGGTACCACGAGGACGCGTTACCCCCTACCGCCGCCATCATCATCCTCGGCAACGACTAGGCGACGCCCGGGTGCGGTTCTGGC
>NZ_PSUG01000055.1:0-23846 GCF_002931755.1 Rathayibacter sp. AY2B3
CGTCCCCCGAGACCCCGATGGTGACCCCTTCCGGCACCCGCGCCCTGATCTCGCGCACGCGCGCCGCGGCGGCACCCGCCCCCTCCGGCACGCCGGGGATCTTGAGGGAGGCGACCCGCGGCAGCCGGGCGACGGCCCCGTAGAGGTCGTCGGAGAAGGAGAAGCGCGTGGTCCCGGGGTTGTCGTACACGACGAGCGGCACCGAGAGCTGAGCCGTCACGTCCTCGTAGAGCCCGAGCACGTCCTCGTCCGTCAGCGGCTGATAGCCGAGCGGCGCCAGGAGCACCGCGCTCGCCCCGGCGGTCTGCGCGTCCTCGGCGAGCGCCAGCACCTGCGAGGTGCGCAGCGCCCCGATCCCGATCACGACCGGCACCGGGCCGGCGCTGCGGACGGCGATCTCGGCGGCGCGCCGGCGCTCGCCGCGGTCCAGGTACGGAGCCGACCCGGTCGAGCCCAGTGCGCCGATCGAATCGACTCCCGCGCGCGCGAGCCGCTCGACGAGAGCGGCGAACGACCGCTCGTCGATGCTGTCGTCGCGCAGCGGTGTGAGGGGGAAGGCGCTGAGTCCGGTGAGCACGTCGGTCCGTTCGCTGGGGGCGGGAGGGGCCCGGCCAGTCTCCCCGGCGGCAGGGGCACGGTCGAGGCCAGAACCGCCGGAGGCCGGGGGACCAGCCGTCACTCCGCGTCGAGCACCACTCGGGAGTGGAGTCCGAGCCGGTCGAGGAACGCCTCGTCGTGGCTGACGACGATCAGGCCGCCCCGCCACGCGGCGAGCACGTCGACGAGGTGGTCGGCCGTGGCCGTGTCGAGGTCGTTCGTCGGCTCGTCGAGCACCAGCAGCTGCGGCGCGGGCTGCGCCAGCACGAGCCCGGCGAGGGCCACGCGGAAGCGCTCGCCGCCCGAGAGCGTCACGATCGGCCGATCGACCACGTCGCCGCGCACAAGGAGCCGCGCGAGGGCGTTCCGCAGCTCGACGACCGGAAGGTCCGGCGCGGCCCGCGCGACGTGCTCCCGTGCGGTCGCCTCCTCGTCGAGAAGGCTGTCGCGACGCTGCGGAAGCCAGCCGATCCGGTCCGTGAGTGCTGCGGCCGTCGTGCCGGGCAGCGGATGCTCACGCGCTCCCGCCGCGCCGACGAGCTGCTCCAGGAGGGTCGTCTTCCCTGTCCCGTTCGCGCCGGTCACGGCGATCCGTTCCGGCCCCTGGAGGACCGTGGTCCGACCGCCGACCGTCAGCTCGGCGAGGCGACGTCCCGCCGCGACCCCGGGGTCCGGCAGGTCGAGGCGGACCCGGTCGTCGTCCCGCACCGCTCGCGACGCTGCGTCGACCCGCTCGCGGGCCTGCGCCTCCGCGGCGCCGTGCCCGGAGCGCAGGCGCCCCGCGGTCGCCTCGGCCCGGCCCTTCCTGGCGTGCGCGAGGATCGCCGGCATCGACTCCGCCGATCGCGCTCCCGCCCGCGCCCGGCGCGCGATGGTGGTCTCGGCCTCGATGCGCTGCCGCCGCTCGGCGCGCAGCAGCCGGTCGGCGTCGCGCAGTTCGCGCTCCGCGGCCGCCTGCTCGAGGGCGAGCCGCTCCTCGAACGCCGAGAGCGTCCCGCCGGAGGTGCGGACCGTGCCGTCGCGCAGCTCCGCGATCTCGTCGACGTGCTCGAGCAGCTCCCGGTCGTGGCTGACGAGCACGAGCGTCCCGCGCCACCGGTCGACCAGGTCGAGCAGAAGCCCCCGGGAGCGCCGGTCGAGGTCGTTCGTCGGCTCGTCGAGCACGGCGATCGGCCGGTCGCGCAACCGGACGCCGGTCACGGCCGTGAGGACGGCCTGCCCTCCCGAGAGGGTCGCGACCGGCCGCAGCAGGTCCGCCTCCTCCAGGTCGAGACCGGCGTCGCCGAGTGCGGCGAGCGCCCGGGCCTCGAGGTCCCAGTCGTCCGCGAGCACCTCGAAGTGCCGCGGATCCGCGTCGCCGCGGAGGATCGCGTGCAGCGCGTCCAGGCGCTGCCGGATCCCGAGGAGATCGGCGACGGTGTCGTCGGGCCCCCGCCGGAGGCGCTGGGGCAGCAGGTCGACGGGTCCCGTCGTCGAGACGTTCCCGGCGGAGGGGGAGAGGTCGCCCGTGACGAGGCGGACGAGGGTCGACTTGCCGGCGCCGTTCGCGCCGACGAGACCGGTGCGACCACGGCCGAACGCAGCGGTGACGCGATCGAGGACGACGGAGCCGTCGGGCCAGACGAACGTGCAGTCGTGGAGGACGACGGCGGGCGGGGTGATGCGGGACGTGGAGGGCACGGTGCTCCAGGGGTCGGTGTCGGCGCACGACGACCACCGGGCTCCGAGGGAGCAGCGGCTCGCCCCTGAGGGGCGGGCACGGGGGACGTCAGTGCGAGAGCAGCTGCTGCGTCGTGGACGCAGTACCGGTGCTGGAGCGCAAGAATCCGTCTTCCGTGCGGGGAGCCCCCGTGACCGCGAGCCGCTGGATCGGCCGGTATGGCGGCCGCACCGACGTCGCGGCTCGCGACGAGGTACCCGACGACCGTACGTGCCGGCCGGATGCGCGCGCAACCGGGAGCACCTGCTCGGCCCCTGCCGACGTCCGCGGGACGGCCTTACCGCCCGGGTCTGCACGCTGCCGCCCACCGGTCGAGGGGGCCGATGGCGGGCCCTTCCGCCGCCGAGCCCTCACTACGCTGAGCCCATGGTGACCATTCGCGACGTCGCGGCCGATGCGGGGGTGGCCCGCAGCACGGTGTCCTACGTGCTCTCCGGCAACAAGAAGCTCCCGGAGGCGACCCGCCTGCGCGTGCTCGCGAGCGTGGAGCGGCTCGGCTACCGGCCCGACCCGATGGCGCGGGCCCTGGCGCTGCGGCGCACGAACATCCTGGGCTTCTTCGCCTCCGTCGATCCGGAGTCGCGGCAGACCGACGTCGACGTCTTCATGCGCTTCGTGCGGGCGGCGATGTACGCGGCCCGCGCCCGGGGCTTCGACCTGCTGATGATGGGCACGGGCGAGGGGGAGCTCTCGCGCGATGTCCTCGCCGATGCGCTCGTCGTGATGGACATCCGCCGGGACGACCCTCGGCTGCCGGTCCTCGCGAGCATCGGCCTGCCGACCGCGCTGGTCGGCTACCCGGGCGAGGGCAGCCCGTTCAGCGCGATCGACCTCGACTTCGACGGTGCCGCGCGGGTCGCCGTCGACCACCTCGCCGACCTCGGGCACGTCGAGATCGCGGTCCTCGGCATGGGCCCCGACGCCTACGAGAGCGGCTACGCCTTCGCACTGCGGTTCCGCGAGGGCTTCCTCGACCAGTGCCGCCTGCGCGGCGTGCGGGGCGCCGTCATCCCCAGCACCGACGACGTCGACGACTGGTTCGAGCAGGCGCAGGAGCAGCTCCCCGGCCTGAGCGCCGTGGTCACGCACGGGCCGGGCGTGCTCGAGCCGTTCCTGCAGCGCCTCAGCGGCCTGGGCCTGCGAGTCCCGGAGGACTGCTCGATCATGACCATCGCCCCGGAGGCGGTGATGCGCCACGCCGACCATCCGGTCACCGTCGTGGACCTGCCCGGCGACCAGATGGTCTCGCGGGCGGTCGACCTGGTGCTCGACGAGCTCGCCGGCACCGCGACTCCGGGAGTGACGGAGCTGCTGCCCGCGGTCGTCGTCGACCTGGGCACCACCGCGCCCTTCTCGCCGGGCACCAGCCGGGGCGTCGTCCCCTCGTGGCGGCGGGCGCGCGGCTGAGGTCGACCCCGTCGTCCGCGGCGTTCAGCCAGCGGTCGGTGAACCGGTTCTCCGCGATCTATTGAACCGGTTCTCCAACTCGGTTAGGCTCACCACGACTTCCGGACGGACCGCCTCGGCGGGTGCCTCCGGAGGCTCTTCCCGGCGCGAGCGCTCCGCTCGATCCGACCGTATTCAGAGAGGAATACCGTGAAGAACAGCATCAAGCGGGCTGCAGGCGCCGCCTCCCTCGTCCTCCTCGCCGGAGTCGCCCTCAGCGCGTGCAGCGCACAGGGAGCGGGCGACGACTCGTCGAAGTCGCTCACCCTCTGGGACAGCTTCACCCAGTACGACGCGTCGTCGCCCTACGGCCAGCTCCTGGCCGGCTGCGAGGCCTCGACCGGGATCACCCTCGAGCGCACCTCCGACCCCGACCTCACCACCAAGCTCCTGCAGTCGGCCGCATCGAAGACGACGCCGAACCTGGTCGTCCTCGACAACCCCAACGTCGCGAAGTTCGCCGACACCGGCCTGCTCGTCGACAACGCGACCTCCGGCCTCGACACGACCGACGTCCTCCCGAACGTGCTCGCGGCCGGCCAGCTGGACGGGAAGACCTACGGCTCCTCGATCGGGTCGAACACCCTCGCGCTCTTCTACAACAAGGCGCTCTTCCAGGCTGCCGGCGTCACCCCGCCGACGACCTGGGACGAGCTGACGACCGCCGCGAAGGCACTCACCACGGGCGACGTCACCGGGCTGGGCTTCTCGGCGATCGGCACGGAAGAGGGCACGTTCCAGTTCCTGCCTTTCTTCTGGGGCTCCGGCGCCACCCTCGAGGACATCTCCTCCGACGACGCCGTCTCGGCGCTCGCGCTCTGGACCGACCTGGTGAAGAGCGGATCGGCCTCGCAGGCGAACGTGAACGCCAACCAGCAGGACGTCCGCGACCAGTTCCTCGCCGGCAAGCTCGGGATGATGGTCAACGGCACGTGGCAGCTCTCCGCCCTCGACGAGGCGGGCATCGACTACGGCGTCGTACCGATCCCGGCGAAGGACGGGGGAGCGGCACCGAGCCCGCTCGGCGGCGAGTTCGTCGAGGTGGTCGCCTCCGACGCCGCGAAGCAGACCCTCGCGACGGAGTTCGCGCAGTGCGTCATCCAGCCCGACAGTCTGAAGGCGTGGGCGGCCGGCCAGTCGTACATCATGCCCTACGCCGACGCGGCCGCCGAGCAGGCGACCGAGGACCCCGCGCTCCAGCCGTGGGTCGAGGCCATCTCGGTCGCGCAGGGACGCACCAGCGACCTCGGAGTCGCCTACCCCGACACCTCGAAGGCGCTCTGGACCGCGATCCAGGAGTCGCTGACCGGCTCGAAGACGCCGCAGGCGGCCCTCGACGACGCCGCGGCGAGCCTGAAGTAGCGGCCGCATGACCGACCCCGCCGTGCTCACGGCGCCGGTCGCGGGCGGGGCGGCCGTGCGGCCGCCCGCCCGCCGCCGACCCCGCTCCCACCTCCGCCTCGCCGCTGCCGCCTTCATGGCGCCCGTGGTGATCTTCCTCGCGGTGTTCTTCGTCTACCCGATCATCCGCGGCGTCGTCCTCAGCCTCCAGGACTTCGGACCGTCGTCCTTCGTGACCGGGGTCGCCCCCTTCGTCGGCTTCGACAACTACGTCACGGTCGTCACCGATCCGATCTTCGCGAGCATCGCCTGGCACACCGTGGTCTTCACCGTGGTCTCGCTGGTGGGTCAGTTCACGATCGGCATGGCTCTGGCGCTGTTCTTCAGCCGCCGGTTCCCGCTCTCGGCGACGTTCCGCTCCCTCATCCTGCTGCCGTGGCTCCTGCCGCTGATCGTCTCGGCAACGGCCTGGCGCTGGATCTTCGACCAGCAGTTCGGCATCCTGAACGCCGCGATCGGCACCTCGGTCGGCTGGCTGACCGATCCGTCCGTCTCGCTGTGGGCCGTCATCATCGCCAACATCTGGCTGGGCATCCCGTTCAACATGGTGCTGCTGCACGGCGGCCTGCAGGGGATCCCGGAGAGCCTCTACGAGGCGGCGGCACTGGACGGCGCGTCGCGCTGGCGCTCGTTCTGGAGCATCACCTGGCCGCTGCTGCGACCGGTGACCTCCGTCACGCTGCTGCTCGGCCTCGTCTACACGATCAAGGTGTTCGACGTCATCTGGATCCTCACCAAGGGCGGGCCGGCCAACAGCTCGCACACCCTCGCGACGTGGGCCTACGAGCAGTCCTTCACCGACCTGCAGTTCGGAGTCGGAGCGGCGGCCGGCCAGATCCTCGTGATCGTCGCCCTCGTCTTCGGCGTGATCTACATCCGCGCCCAGCGCAAGGAGGACCTCGGATGAACCGGCACACCACCGGGCTGCGCCGCGGGATCGACGTGGTCGTCGCGATCGTGCTCTGCGGCTTCCTCCTGTTCCCGCTGTACTGGATGGTCAACGTCTCGCTGACCAAGCCGCAGAACCTGATCCAGACCCCGCCGAGCCTGTTCCCCGGCGACCCGACCCTCGACGGGTACGTGCAGGCGTTCTCGACGCAGCTGCCGAACCTGATCACGAGCCTCGTGATCTCGATCGGCTGCGTGATCCTGACGCTGGCGATCGCCCTGCCCGCCGCCTTCGCGATGGCGAAGTTCCGGGTGCGGGGGACCGGCGTCGTGATGTTCGTGTTCCTGCTCGCCCAGATGATCCCCGGGATCGTCCTGGTCACCGCGCTGTTCGCGATCTACAACGCGCTGGGGCTGCTCAACACGTATCCGGGCCTGATCCTCGCCGACGCGACCGCCTCGGTCCCGTTCGCGGTGATCATCCTCCGGGCCTTCATGCTCGGCATCCCCGACGAGCTGATCGAGGCCGCGCGGATCGACGGTGCGAGCAACTGGCGCTCCTTCGTCTCGATCGTGATCCCGCTGAGCCGGAACTCGATCGTGACCGCGGGCCTGTTCTCGTTCCTGTTCGCCTGGGCCGACTTCCTCAACGCGAACTCGCTCACCTCGGGCAACAGCATCGTGCCGTTCACCCTCGGGCTCTACCGCTACATCGGATCGACCACCACCAACTGGAACGGGATCATGGCGACCGCCGTGATCGCCTCCATCCCGGCCGCCGTGCTGCTGATCGTGGCCCAGCGCTACGTCGCCGCCGGGGTCACCGCGGGCGCGGTCAAGGACTGAGCGCCGTGCCCGACTCGAGGAAGCAGGAGCACATGGACACCGACGCGTTCGCGCTCGAGGGGGACCGCCTCGTCTGGCGCGGGGACGGCGAGACCGTCGTCGTCGAGCCCTGGGGGAGGGACAGCGTCCGGGTCCGCGCCCGCCGGTCCGGGGAGGTCCTCGACACCGACTGGGCGCTGATCACCCCCGAGCACCACGCGCCGGAGGTCTCGATCGAGGGACCGCGGGCGACGCTGCGCGCCGGCGGGATCACCGTCGTCCTCGAGCAGCAGGAGGGCTACGGGTACCAGACCGGCTACCACGAGCTCTCCTGCTCCCTCTCCTTCTACGACCGTCGAGGGGAGCTGCTCTTCCGGGAGCTGGGGAGCGGAGGTGCGCTCAAGCTGCGCGCCCGCGAGCAGCGTCCGCACCTGGGCGGCGACTTCCGGCTGACCGCGCTGTTCGAGACGTCCCCCGACGAGAAGCTGTACGGGATGGGGCAGTACCAGCAGGACATCCTCGACCTGAAGGGCTGCACGCTCGAGCTCGCGCACCGCAACTCCCAGTCGAGCGTCCCGTTCGTGCTCTCGAGCCGCGGGTACGGCTTCCTCTGGCACAATCCCGCGATCGGCCGCGCGACCTTCGCGGCCAACCGCACGGAGTGGTCCGCCGAGTCCTCCCAGCAGCTCGACTACTGGGTGACCGCGGGGGAGACCCCGGCCGACATCACCCGGGCCTACGCCGACGCGACCGGGCACGTCCCGATGATGCCCGAGCACGGCCTCGGCTTCTGGCAGTGCAAGCTGCGCTACTGGAACCAGGAGCAGCTGCTCGAGGTCGCCCGAGAGCACCGGCGGCGCGGCCTGCCGATGGACGTGATCGTGGCCGACTTCTTCCACTGGCCGCACATGGGCGACTTCCGCTTCGAGGAGGAGTTCTGGCCGGATCCGTCCGCCATGGTCGCCGAGCTGCGCGAGCTCGGGATCGAGCTGATGGTCTCGGTCTGGCCGCAGGTGTCGGTCGAGTCCGAGAACTACATCGCGATGAAGAAGGGGAACCTGCTCGTCAAGGCCGAGCGGGGCCTGGACCTGCACATGCAGTTCGAGGGTCCGAGCGCGTTCTACGACGCGACGAGCGCCGCCGCCCGGAGATTCGTCTGGGAGGCGTGCCGGCGCAACTACGGCGAGCACGGGATCCGGCTCTTCTGGCTCGACGAGGCCGAGCCCGAGTACGGCGTCTACGACTTCGACAACTACCGCTACGCCGCCGGCCCCGCCGTGCAGGTCGGCAACCTCTACCCGCAGGCGTTCTCCCGCGGCTTCTTCGAGGGGCAGCGCGAGAGCGGCGAGACCGCGATCGTGAACCTCGTCCGCACCGCGTGGGCGGGCAGCCAGCGCTACGGCGCGCTCGTGTGGTCGGGCGACATCCACTCGACGTTCGCCGATCTCCGCCACCAGATCACGGCCGGCATCCACATGGGGGTGGCGGGGATCCCGTGGTTCACGACCGACATCGGAGGCTTCGCCGGGGGAGACCCGGCCGACCCGGAGTTCCGCGAGCTCCTGGTGCGCTGGTTCCAGTTCGGCGCGTTCAGCCCCGTGATGCGCCTGCACGGGGACCGAGCGCCGTCCTCACCGGTCACGGCCGCTGACGGGAGCCGCCGCGCCGCGACCGGAGCCGCGAACGAGGTATGGAGCTTCGGCGAGGAGGCCACCCCGATCCTCACGCGCCTGCTGCACCTGAGGGAGACCCTGCGGCCCTACACGCGCGAGGCGATGCGCGAGGCCCACGAGCACGGGCAGCCGGTGCTGCGCGCGGTGTTCCACGAGTTCCCCGGCGACCCGGAGGCCTGGGATCTGGCCGACCAGTACTTGTTCGGCTCGGACCTGCTGGTCGCTCCGGTCACTCGTTCGGGAGCTGTCTCACGGCGGGTCTACCTTCCCGCCGGAGCGCGGTGGACCGAGCTCTCGACGGGCGCCGAGCACGAGGGCGGGCAGTGGATCGTCGCCGATGCGCCCCTGGCCGTCATCCCGGTCTTCGCGCGCGACGGCCGGCAGGCGCACCTCGTCGGGCAGATCTGAGCGGTGCGTCAGCGGCCGAACGCGGGCGGATCGAGCCCGGTACGGTGGCGAGGTGATCGCCTCCTCATCCTCAGCAGGAGCGCTCGGAGTGCTCCGCGCCGCGTGGGTGATCGGCTTCCTCGTCGGGACGACCACTCACCTGACCGATCTGATCGTCGGGGGAGTGGACGCCTACAGCGCCTTCCCTCCCGGCGTCCGTCTGTTCTGGACGGCGTTGACGGTCCTCGACCCGGTCGTCGCTGCGCTGATCGTCCTCCGCCGGCGGTCCGGCATCGTGCTCGGCTGCGCCGTGATGATCGCCGACATCACCACGAACTGGACCGTTCTCGCGGTCGTCGGCGGACTCTCGCTCTTCGGCGTCGTCAGCCAGAGCCTGTTCGCGGCGCTCGTGCTCTCGACGGCTCGCCCGCTGTGGAGACGGTTCGGGCGATCCTGATCAGGAGGGATCCGCGCCGGTGACGGAGACCCGTGAAGCAGCCGGTTCACCGGGTCGCGTCCCCGTCGGTCGTCTTCAAACTGACATAATGTGCATTATCGGATAACGACGGAACAGGCGGACCGACCGGGATCGCGGCCGGTCCGTGCGTCCGCCCGGCACGGCGCCAGCGGATCGGCGAGCGCTCGACCCACGGCTCGACGTCCTCGTACCAGCACGTCTCCGTCGGAGTGTCGAACCGCGTGCTCCGCCCGGCGGCCGCCGATGAGCGGAACCCGTCGGCGCGGACGGACTCCCCGATACCGGTCCGCTGCCGCTCACCGGAGTCGTCCTCAGCCGCTCGCAGACCCGCGCACCGGCGTCAGCCCGAGGAGAGGATCAGGCGAAGTCGGAGATGTCGCCGACGAGGCGGGTGTTGTCCGCGGGGATCGGCTCGACGGCCGCCAGAGCGACCTCGGCCGCGAACTCCTGGACGTTGTAGAGCTTGCCGGCCGACTCGCGACGCGAGCTGATCGCGCCCGGGTTCGCACGCTCCAGCAGAGTCGCCGTGATGGTGCCCTCGATCATGTCGCCCGAGACGACGACGAACTCGATGCCGCGATCGGCGAGCTCGCCGATCCGCTCGCGCAGCGCGTCCTCTCCGGCGCGCTTGGACAGCGCGACGGGCTCGTACTCGGGCATCGTGGGCGTGGTCCGGATGAAGTGCGCCTGGTGGCTCGTGACGAACACGACACGCGAGCCCTCGCCGAGCAGCGGCAGCGCCGCGTCCAGCACGGCGACCTGCGAGTCGCGGTTGAGGACCATCGCGTAGTCCTCCCCCATGTTGCTCTCCATGCCGCCCGAGGCGTTCAGGACGAGGACGTCGAGTCCGCCGAACTCCTTCTCGATGCGCGAGAAGAGCTCCGTGCGCGAGTCGGCGTCCGTGAGGTCGGCGCCGACGGCGATGGCGGTGCCGCCGGCCTCGACGATCTGCGCGACGAGCTTGTCGGCGCGCGGCGCCTTGGAGCGGTAGTTGACGACGACGCGGGCTCCGGCCTCGGCCAGGTAGCGGACCGTGTCGGCGCCGATGCCGCGGGACGATCCGGTCACGAGAGCGCGCTTGCCGTCGAAGGAGCCGGGGGCGAGGGGGTTGGACACGGGTATTCCTCCAGAACGCCGGCTCGGAGACCGGATCGGGCACGATGACGGGCCGCGGCCCGACGGAGGAGTCTACCAAGCGCCTCGAGATCCTCGGCGCACCCCTCCTCTCCCAGCCCTCGTCCGGGGGGCGTTGATAGCCTGGGAATGCTCGTCGAGGGGAAGGAGCACACAGCATGGACGCTGTCACCCAGTACGCGTGGATCCTCTGGCTCGCGCTGATCCTCATCTTCGTGATCGTCGAGATGATCACTCTCGAGTTCACGTTCCTGATGCTCGCCGTCGGCAGCATCGGCGGTCTGCTGACGGGGCTGGTCGGGGCTCCCTTCTGGGTCCAGGTGCCCGTCGCGGCCGTCCTCGCCGCCCTCCTGCTGTTCACCGTCCGGCCGCCGCTGCTGCGGCTGTTGAAGCGGGGCGGCGATCCCACCCCGAGCGGAGCGGACGCTCTTCTCGGCCTCGCCGGCAGCGTCGTGCTCGCCGGCCCCGGAGCCGGGCAGGTCAAGCTGGCCAACGGCGAGACCTGGACCGTCCGCCTGTCCCCGCTCGTCGAGGACCGCACACTCGGAGTCGGCGAGAGAGTCGTCGTCACCGCCATCGAGGGCGCGACCGCGGTCGTCGTCCCCGCCGAAAGGAGCACTCCGTGACACCGTCCTCCGTCGTGACGATCGTCGTCGTCGCCGCCGTCGTCCTCTTCGCGCTGGTCGTCCTCTTCCGGGCGGTCCGCATCATCCCCCAGGCCACCGCCGGGGTCGTGGAGCGCCTCGGCAAGTACCACAAGACCCTGCTGCCGGGCCTCAACCTCGTCGTGCCGTTCATCGACCGGGTCCGCCCGCTGATCGATCTGCGCGAGCAGGTCGTCTCGTTCCCGCCCCAGCCCGTGATCACCGAGGACAACCTCGTCGTGTCGATCGACACGGTCGTCTACTTCCAGGTGACGGACGCCCGGGCGGCGACGTACGAGATCGCGAACTACCTCGGCGCGGTCGAGCAGCTGACCACCACCACGCTCCGCAACGTCGTCGGCGGCCTGAACCTCGAGGAGGCGCTGACCTCCCGCGACAACATCAACGGGCAGCTGCGCATCGTCCTCGACGAGGCCACCGGCAAGTGGGGCATCCGCGTCGGACGGGTGGAGCTCAAGGCCATCGACCCGCCCCTCTCCATCCAGGACTCGATGGAGAAGCAGATGCGCGCCGAGCGCGACCGTCGAGCCGTGATCCTCACCGCCGAGGGCACCAAGCAGTCCCAGATCCTGAACGCCGAGGGTCAGCGCCAGGCCGCGATCCTCGCGGCGGAGGGCCAGGCGAAGGCGGCGGTCCTGCGGGCCGAGGGTGAGGCCAAGGCGATCACCACCGTCTTCCACGCCATCCACGAGGGCCGCCCCGACAGCGAGCTCCTCGCCTACCAGTACCTCCAGACCCTCCCCAAGATCGCCGAGGGCAGCGCGAACAAGCTCTGGGTCATCCCGAGCGAGCTCACCGAGGCGCTGAAGGGCATCGGAGGCGCGCTCGGCCAGCGCAGTCAGACCGCCCCGGCGGTCCGCCCGCAGGACGCGGCGCCCGCGGCGTCCGCGCCTGCCGCGTCCGGGTCCGTCGGCTCCTCGCCTGTCGTGTCCGGATCGGACGCGTCCGCCCCCGTGGCGCCCGCGCCGATCGACGGAACTCCCGACTCCGCGCACACTCCCCCGCCGCCGGCCGTCTGATCCGCGGAATCCCGCCCGCGATGCGCGCCTCCGAGCGACCCCTCGTCCTGAGCGGGCCGACGCCCCGGGTGTTCGCGCATCGCGGGTTCGGCCCGCCGGCGGAGGGCAACACGCTCGCCGCCTTCGAGCGTGCCCTCGCCGCGGGTGCGGACCTCCTCGAGACCGACGCGCGCGCCTCCCTCGACGGGGTCGCCGTGCTCGTCCACGACGCCGAGGTGATCGACCGCTCCGGCCGCCGCCACGCCGTGGCCGACACCCGGTGGGAGGAGCTCGCCGACCTCCGGCTGGCGGGCGGTGCCCGGCTCGCCTCTCTCGAGCAGGCCCTCGCCGCACTCCCCCGGGCCCGCTTCAGCATCGACGTGAAGTCGCGGGACGCGGTCGGCCCGGTCGTCGCTGCGGTCGCCGGTGCCGCCGCCGCGGAGCGCGTCCTGGTCACCTCGTTCTCCGAGCGTCGGCGTGCGGCCGCGCTCCGCCGCCTGCCCGGTGCGGCCACCTCGGCGTCGGCGGTCCGTTTCGTCGTCGCGCTGGTCGCCGCACACCTCGGTGCCGCCCTCCCCGTGCGTCTCGCTCTCCGCGGCATCGACGCGCTCCAGGTGCCCGAGCGCGCGCTCGGCCTCCCCGTCGCCGAGCCGCGGATCCTCGCCCGGCTGCGCGCGACCGGCTGCGAGATCCACCTCTGGACCATCGACGATCCGGAGCGGATGGAGCAGCTCCTCGCGCTCGGGATCGACGGGCTCGTGACCGACCGCACCGACCTCGCCCGAGCGGCCGTCGACACCCTCCGCGACGCCTGTCGGGGCCGCCCTCAGGAGCCACGGAATACGCCTCCGACCTGAGGATTCTCTGGCAATGGCAGGGACGGGAAGACCACCTCCAGGTACGACGTTGACACTGGGGAAGCACAGCGAGAGGAGACCACACAATGGCAGATCGAAGCTTGCGAGGAATGCGGCTCGGATCCCAGAGCCTGCAGAGCGAAGAAGGCGTCGTCTTCTCCCCGCGATCGACCTACGAGTACCACTGCGCGAACTGCGGCCACGACACCGACATGGTGTTCTCGGCCGACGCGGAAGCACCGGAGACCTGGGAGTGCCGCTCCTGCGGTCACGAGGCCACTCTGATGGTGGACTCGAAGCCGGTCGTCGTGGACAAGGGCGAGCAGAAGGCTCCGCGCACCCACTGGGACATGCTGCTCGAGCGGCGGACCCGCGCGGAGCTGGAGGAGCTGCTCGAGGAGCGGCTCGCCTATCTGCGCGCCAGGCGCGGCGAGCACAAGATCGGCGCGTAGCGCCGGTCAGCGGGAACGGCGTCGCGGCTCGCGCGTCCTGAGGACGAACGAGACCATGCCGATGAGACCGGCGGCCAGGAAGTACCAGCCGAGGTCTCGCGCCCACACCAGAGCCGGGGTCGTGGTGGAGCTGAGGGGGACCTCGTCCACCATGGCACCCGGCTCGAACCATGTCAGGGAGTCGATCGTCGTGCCGTCCGGCCCGATGATCGCACTGGTCCCGACCGTCGAGATGTTGACCACGCTGCGCCCTGTCTCGATGGCGCGCAGCCGCGCGATGGCGAGCTGCTGGACGCTCTCGTCGGTCCGGCCGAAGTCGGCGTTGTTGGTCTGCCCGAGGATGACCTGGGCTCCCCCGTCGACCATCGCGTTCGTCAGCGCGTCGTCCGAGATGTCGAAGCAGATCGCTATGCCCGCGAGCACGCCGTTCACGTCGAAGACGTTGGGACGTGTGCCGATCGAGTAGTCGCGGCTCACCAGGTCGACCAGATCAGGAGCGAACATCCGCCAGAACGCGCGGTCCGGCATGTACTCGGCGAACGGGACGGGGTGCACCTTGTCGTAGACCTGCGTCGCCCCATCCCCCGCCTTCCAGAGCAGCGAGCTGTTGTAGAAGACGTCGTCCGACGGATTGGTGATCGTGCCCACGATGAACGGCGCGTCCATCGTCCGGCTGAGGTAGTCGAGGACGGCGGCCGACTGGGCGTTCCGGGTCGGATCGATGTCGACCCCGTTCTCGGGCCACACCACCATGTCGACGTCCTCGTCGAGGATCGGCAGCGTCGCCGAGGTGTGGTCCTCGAGGATCTGCCCGCGGTAGCTCTGCGAGAACAGGCCCGCATCGGAGTCGCCCTGGACGGCGGCGATCCGGGTCGTGCCCTCCGTCGGCGCCGGCCAGGCGGGGAACACCAGCGCCACGATCGCGAAGCCCGCGAGAGCGCTGACGCGGGCGGAGGCCGGGACGGAGACCTCGCGGACGGCCTGCGCGAGCACGGCGGCGAGGAACGCCACGACGAAGCCGAGCCCGGCGAAGCCGATCCACGCCGCGAGACCGGCGAGCGGACCGAGGGACTGCGAGATCGCGAGGCGGCCCCAGGCGAAGCCGCCGTAGGGCCAGACGCTGGTGATCGACTCCCGCCCGATCCAGAGCGCCCCCAGGAGGGCGGGGAGACCGACCATCCGGCCGAGCGGCCCGGTCCAGACGCGGTGGCCGCGCGTGGAGACGACCGCCATGAGCCCCGCGGAGAGGGCGAAGAAGATCGCCTGCAGGCCGGCGAGGGCCGCCCACGGGACCGGGCCGAGGTAGAGAGTCAGCCACTCGATGTGGACACCCCAGAAGACCGCTCCGCCGACGAGGCCGACGAGGGTTCCGCTCCAGAAGCTCCGCCCCGCCAGCGCGAACAGGATCGCCGCGGCGCCCACGATCGCCAGCGGCCAGACATCGGAGTCGGGGAAGCCGCGGTCGAGCACGGCACCGCCGAGGGCCGCGAGGGGCAGCGCCACCCACAGCGGAACGGTCCGCCCGTCGGGCGGAGGAGCGAGGGGCGTCATGCGACGGTCGAGTACGCGACGATGCCCCGGCGGACCAGGTCGAGGGCGGTCCGGGCCGCCCGGCCGACCTTGCCCTCGGCGACGACGGAGAGCTGGTCGAGGAGGTCGATGGTCTGCTTCGCCCAGCGCACGAAGTCGCCGGCGGCCATGTCGGACTCGCGGAGCACCATGTCGAGCGGCATGCCCTTGGCCCACATGTTCATCGAGAGCGCGAGGCTCGTCGAGATCGGGTTGCTGCCCGGCAGGCGGTGGTCGCGCTCGACGTCGTCGAGCCGGGCCCACAGCAGCTGGGTCCTCTCCAGCGCCTCCGGGAACGCGCCGCGGGGCAGGAACTGCTCGCCCAGCGTCCCCTCCTCGCGTCGCGGCTCGAAGACGAGGCAGCACGCCATCGCCGCGAGGCCGGCCGGATCGAGCTCCGTCCACGCCTGCTTCCGGAGGCACTCGGCGACCAGCAGGTCCCGCTCCCCGTAGATCCGGCGGAGCGTGCGTCCGTTCGGCGTCAGCGAGAGCTCGCCGACCTCGTCCCGGCGGAAGTAGCCCAGCTCGAGCAGCACGTCTGTGATGTGGTCGAAGATGCGGGCGACGGCGCCGGTGCGCGAGCGGATCTGACGCTCGATCTCGTCGGTCTCGCGGCGCAGCTTCCACCAGCGCTCGGCCCAGCGGGCGTGCTGCTCGCGGTCGGAGCAGGCGTGGCACGGGTGGGCCTTCATCCGGCGCCGCAGGCTCGTGAGCTGTCCCTGGCGCTTCTCGCGCTCGGCGTGGGAGGCCGATTCGCCGCGCACCGCGCCCCGGCGCTCGAGGTCGCCGATCTCGCGGCGGATCGCCGCGTACTGCTCGAAGTCGCCCAGGTGGCACTGCATCGCCGTGACGTAGCCCGCCATCGACTCCTCCTGCTGGCGGACCCGGCGGGCGAGATCGACGACGGACCGGTCGGCCTGGAACTGCGCGAACGACGACTCGAGGATCTCGCGCGTGCGCACCCGCCCGAACTGCTCGACCAGGTTCGCGGCCATGTTGTAGCTGGGCCGGAAGCTGGAGTTGAGCGGGTAGGTCCGCCGCGAGGCGAGGGACGCGACCGCCTGCGGGTCCATCCCGCCGCGCCACTGGATCACCGAGTGGCCCTCGACATCGATGCCCCGTCGGCCGGCGCGGCCGGTGAGCTGGGTGTACTCCCCCGGCGTGATCGGGACGCGCGCCTCGCCGTTGAACTTCTCGAGCTTCTCGAGGACGACCGTGCGGGCCGGCATGTTGATGCCGAGCGCGAGCGTCTCGGTCGCGAAGACCACGCGCACGAGCCGGCGCAGGAACAGCTCCTCCACGACCTCCTTGAAGGCGGGGAGCATCCCGGCGTGGTGCGCGGCGACGCCCCGCTGGAGTCCGTCGAGCCACTCCCAGTAGCCGAGCACCGCGAGGTCCTCGTCTCGGATGGTCCGGCAGCGCTCCTCGACGATCGCGCGGATCTCGTCGCGCTCGTGGCGCTCGGTGAGGCGCACGCCCGACCGGAGGACCTGGCGCACGGCCTGGTCGCAGCCCGCGCGGCTGAAGACGAAGAAGATCGCGGGGAGGAGGTTCTTGCCGCGGAGGATCTCGACGACCTCCGAGCGCAGCACGAGCTCCTCGGTGCGCTGCTCCGGGTAGCGGCCGCGACCGCCCCGGCCGCCGCGCTCGACCCGGGAGCCGCCCTGGGCCATGCGGGCGAGCTCCGGGTTCACCCGGTTCGTCGCCGCCCGTCCGGAGGAGTCGAAGAGGTCGACGAGCTTGCCGCCCACCAGCACGTGCTGGTCGAGCGGGACGGGGCGCTCCTCGGAGACGATGACCTCGGTCTCGCCGCGGACGGTCTGGAGCCAGTCGCCGAACTCCTCGGCGTTCGACACGGTCGCGCTGAGCGAGACCAGCCGCACCAGCTGCGGGAGGTGGATGATGACCTCCTCCCAGACGGCGCCGCGGAAGCGGTCGGCGAGGTAGTGCACCTCGTCCATCACGACGTAGGCGAGGTCGCGCAGGAGGTCCGAGTCGGCGTACAGCATGTTGCGCAGCACCTCGGTCGTCATCACGACGATGCGGGCGCGCGCGTTGACGTTCGAGTCCCCGGTCAGCAGGCCGACCTCGGAGGCTCCGTAGTCCTCGACGAACTCCTGGAACTTCTGGTTGCTCAGCGCCTTCATCGGCGTCGTGTAGAAGACCTTGGCCGTCGGGTCCTGCATGGCCAGATGGATCGCGAACTCCGCCACGGCGGTCTTGCCGGCACCGGTCGGCGCGGCGACGAGGACGCTGTGGCCGTCGTCGAGCGCGCTGCAGGCCTCGTACTGGAACGGGTCGAGATCGAACGCGAGGGTCGAACGGAAAGCCTCGACCCTCGCGTGGCCCTGGCGCGTCCGGAACGCGGCGAACCGCTCGGAAGGAGACGGTCCGGTCACGCGGGCAGGTCGGAGGGGCTGCCGTCGAACACCAGCTGGCGCTTGGCGGCGCGCCTGTCGTGCAGGATCGCGATCCCGCAGGCGAGGAAGAACAGGAAGATGATCGGGATGGCCAGGAGGAACATCGAGATCGGGTCGGCCGCGGGGGTCGCGATCGCCGTGAAGAGCACGATCGCCATGATCGCGAGGCGCCACGACTTGAGGATCAGCATGCCGGGGAGGATGCCGAGGAAGTTGAGGAGCACCAGGAAGACGGGCAGCACGAAGGCGATGCCGACGACCAGCACGAGCTTGAGAACGAACTCGTAGTAGACCTTGGCGTCGAGGAAGCTCGCCGCGTCGCTGCCGGTGAAGCTGGTCAGGAGCTCCACGATGTGCGGGAACACGAACCAGCCGGCCGCGCAGCCCGCGAAGAACAGCGGGATGGCGGTGAGGATGAAGCCGAGGCCGTACCGCATCTCCTTGCGGGTCAGGCCCGGGACGAGGAACGCCCAGATCTGGTAGAGCCAGACCGGGCTCGCCAGGACGACGCCGACCGTGATGGCGATCTGGAGCCGCAGGTCGAAGGCGCCGGCGATCGTCGGGAAGTTGAGGATCGCCTCCTTGCCCTGGGTGGCGGCCACCTCGGAGATCGGAGCCTTGAGCGCCTCGAAGACCCACTCCGAGACGAACCAGCCCGCGACGCACGCGATGACGATCGTGATCGCCGACTTGAAGAGCCTGTTGCGAAGCTCGACGAGATGAGCCCCGAGCGACATGCGCCCGTCGGGGTTCTTCGTCCGCTTCGTCCGTGGCTTCTTCGATGCCACGGACGTCATTACTTGAGCGGGGACTCGGGCGGCGTGGTGGTGCCGGTGCCGGTGGTCGTGCCGGTGGATCCGGCGACGGTGCCGGTGGTCCCCTCGGTCGACTCACGGCGCTCGGTGCCGTCCTCGTCCTTCATGGTCTTGACCTCGCTCTTGAAGATCCGCATCGACTGCCCGACACTGCGGGCCAGCTGCGGGAGCTTGGGCGCACCGAACAGGAGGAGGATCACGGCGAGGATGATGAGGAGGTGCCACCCCTGGAGGCCAGCGAACATTGCAGACTCACTTCACTTGTCGGTTGCGGTGTACGAGGAGCTTACCCCGTTCGACCCTTCCTGACCGGCGGAGATCGATCCGGTCGCGACGTGCGTCGCGCCGGCCCTCGTGCGCACGCCTCACGTCGTCGCGATCGGCGAACAGCGACGAAGGCGGCCGGGGCGGCAGGTCGTCCGTCACTCCGGGACTCAGTGCCTCGAGTTTCGCGGTGACCTCCGACAGCTGTCCGAGGAGCGTCTTCCCCTTGCGCCAGTAGGAGAGGGCGAAGAGGACCAGCATCGTCAGAGCGCCCAGCGCGAGGCCGAGCCAGATCAGGATCCACGACCACCAGATCATGACGGCTCCCCCTCGTTCGCGGCGAGTGCGGCGGCGACCCAGTGCGCGACCGCGGTGCGCGCCTCCGGGGGCGCCACCACGGTGACGAGTCCCGCCAATGACGCCACCAGGCGTGTCAGTCCCTGCAGATGGGCGACGCGGAGACGGACGAGGACGCCGTGGTCCTCCTCCCCCGGCTCCGGATCAGGGAACTCGGCGTCCGCCGCGTAGTCGCCCAGCAGCACGACGGCGCTGGGGGCGACGCGCAGGTCCACGACGAGATCGGAGGCGGACGCCTCGAAGAGTCGCTCCGAGAGGGTCACCTCGTTGCGGCGCCGGACGATCGGCGTCCCCGTATCGCGGAGGGAGCGCATCCTGTCGACGCGGAACGTCCTGACGCCCTCGCGGAGGTGGTCCCACCCGCGGAGGTACCAGTCCCGGTCGACCGATTCGAGCACGAAGGGGTCGACGAGCCGGGACTCGGTCTCGCCGCGGGCGCTGCGGTAGTCGAACGCGACCTGCGTCGCGGAGGCCATCGCGGTCCGCAGGAGCGCCACAGCGCTGTCTGCGCCCGTGCCGCGCGAGACCGCCACCGCGCTCGGGGCCGAGGAGGCGCCGCGCGCGAGCTTCCCCATCAGCGAGGCGATCCGGTCGTTGCCCTGGTTCTCGGGCAGGGCTGCGAGGTACTGCATGCCGGCGATGAGGGCCGCGGCCTCGCGCGCCGAGAACCTCGGCGAGTCGTCGATGGCGACCTGATGGGTGAGGACGACGTGGTCGTTCTCCTCGAAGTCGTCCCAGCCGATGTCGAAGAGGTCGTTCGCCTGGTACTGCGCGGTCTCGCCGGGGATGCCCGAGACGGCGATGAGTCTTACCGCGCGGCGCACCTCCTCCTCCGGGATCTCGAAGTGCGCGGCGACCTCGGCGACGGAGACGCGGCCCCGGTCGAGCAGGTAGGGCACGAGGGAGAGCAGGACGGCCAGGCGGTCGCGCGCCTGCAGGGAGCGGGGTCTAGCCACGGGGATCCCCTCCATGGTCGGCCAGGGTGCGGCGGAGGCGGTCGAGGACGCGTCGGCGGAGCTCCTCCGGCTCGAGCACCCGCACCTCGGGACCGTGGCCGGCGAGCTCGTCGGCGAGCACGTCCGGGTCGGTGTAGTGCAGGCGCAGCAGGCCCTGGCCCTCGCCCTCGGCCTCGGCACGCCCGCCGAGACGGAGGGCGGCGTCGGAGTCGGGGGCGACGCGCAGGAGCGCGCTGTTGCGCTGCAGGATCTCGTCGAGCTGGGCGAGAGCGGTCGCCGCATGGTCCCCCTCGGCGGGGGACGCGATGCGGCCGGTCGGTGCGACCGGCCCGACGATCCGCGACAGGAGGAAGGTCCGGGTGCCCTCGGCGCCCTCGTCCCAGCCGTGGAGGTGCCAGCGCCCCTGGTGGTTCACCAGGGCGCGCGGCTGCACGGTGCGCACGCGCGGCTCCTCGCCGCCGGGCTTGAGGTAGGGGAAACGGACGACCTGGCCGCGGTCGAGCGCGGCGTTGAGCGGCTCGAACGAGGCCTCGCGGACCCGGATCGAGGGGCTGATGCCGATGACGGGATCGACGGACTCGACTCCGATCGAGCGCAGCTTGATCAGCGCGCGCCGCGACTCCGCCGAGAGCGTCCCCTCACGCCAGACGGCACCGGCCAGGCGGAGCAGGGCGAGCTCCTCAGGATCGAAGGTCAGGTCGGCCGGGAGGTCGTAGCTGCGCTTCGCGATGCGGTACCGGACGGTCTGGGTGTTGCCCGGGTCGCCCGGGGCGTCGACCGTCTCGATCGGGATGCCCAGCTCGCGCAGGTCGTCCTTGTCGCGCTCGAACTGGCGCTCGAGCGAGGTCCGATCGCCCCGGCCCACCCGCTGCCGGTAGCCCTGCACCGTCGAGAGGACGTCGGCCTTCGTCAGTCCGTTCTCGGCCGCGACGAGCGCGAGCACGAGGTTGAACAGACGCTCCTCGGCCGGGACGCGGCTCGAGGACGGGGCGTCGGAAGGCACGCCCTCCAGTCTAGGGCCGGGCCCGGTCAGACCTTTCCGAGGATGTCGGCGACGAAGATCAGCGTGGCGCCGCCGGGGATCCCGCCCTGGGGCGAGCCCTGGTCGCCGTAGCCCTGGTCCGGCGGGATGACCGCGATGACCTGGGAGCCCACGGGCTGGCCGATGAGGGCGTCGGCGAACCCGGCGATCACTCCGCCCTGGGTGGTCGAGCCGTCGGCGGCCGTGAAGACGGCGGGCGCGCCCTTCTCCCAGCTGGAGTCGAACACCTTCCCGTCGCTCCACTGCCAGCCGGTGTAGGCCACGACGACCTGGTCGCCCTCGGCGACGACGTCGCCGTCGCCCTTCTTGAGCTGGGCGATGCGGAGGTCGGTCGGCGCGTCGCCGGAGGGCTTCGCGAGCCCCGGACGTCCGTCGTCGCCGAGGGTCACCGTCGGGAAGCCGTCGGGCGCGGGCTGGGCGGCGCCGTTCGCGCGGGCCAGCGAGGCCTCGCGGACGTCCGCGACGAGCACGAGCGTGTCGTCCTCCGAGATGCCCAGCTGCGACGAGGACTGGCCGAAGCCGTCCTCGGGGGCGATCGCGATGGCGACGCGCGAGCCGACCTGCGTGCAGAGGAGGCCCTCGTTCAGGCCGACGAGCCCGGCTCCGCCGACGCCGAAGCGGGCGGTGCTCGACCCGTCGTAGGGCGAGGTCTCGAGCACGGTGCCGTCCGCTCCGTTGACCAGGGTGTAGTCGATGGTGACGAGCTGGCCCTTCTCGAGCGGTGCGCCCGAGCCCTCGATGAGGGTGCTGACCTGCGTGCCGTCCGCCTTCAGCGGCGTCGGGACGCTGACGTCCGGCTTCGCTCCGAAGTCGCCCGTGGCGCTGACCGCCGCCGAGGAGTCGCCGGAGGAGAACGGAGCGTCGCAGTCGGCCTGCGAGGAGGACGCGGTGCATCCGGTGAGAGCGGCGACGATGCCGATGCCGGCGATGAGCGCGGTGGTCCTGCGCACGGGTCCTCGATTCGAGAGAAGGGGAGCGGTGACGCCCGAGGTGGAGACGGCCCGGAGGCCGGGAACAGCTTAGAGGATGCCCTCGTCGTCGGGCTCCGCGGTCTCCTCGCCGAAGCCGCGGGCCCGCGAGAGCTCGGCACTGGTGGCGGACTCGCGGACCCGCTTGCGCAGGCTCTTGGGGCTGACGGCACGCTCGCCGAGCGCGCCGGGCGTCCAGGCCTCCACGTCCTCGTCGCTGAAGTCGGTCTTCGACGGGCGCCGCTTGAGCTCGGGGAGCACGGTGTCCGGAGCGAGCCGGCGCGCGGTGATGAGGAAGCCGGTGTGGCCGATCATCCGGTGGTCCGGCCGGACCGCGAGGCCCTCGACGTGCCAGCCGCGGACCATGGTCTCGTTCGACGAGGGGTTCGTGAACAGGCCCGAGGCGCGGATCGCCTCCGCCGTCCGCGAGAGCTGAGTGACGGTGGCCACGTAGCAGAGGAGCACTCCCCCGGGCGTGAGAGCCTCAGCGGCGACGTCGAGGCACTCCCACGGTGCGAGCATGTCGAGCACGACGCGGTCGGCCTCGCCGGACGGGACGGTGCCGGGCAGCGCCTCGACGAGGTCGCCGACGGTGACGCTCCAGTTGTCGGGCGTGTAGCCCAGGAAGGTCTCGATGTTCGCCCGTGCGACATCGGCGAACTCCTCGCGCCGCTCGAACGACGACAGCCGTCCGGTCGGCCCGACCGCCCGCAGCAGCCAGAGCGAGAGCGCGCCGGAGCCGACACCGGCCTCGACGACGCGGGCGCCGGGGAAGACGTCGGCGAGGGCGAGGATCTGGGCGGCGTCCTTCGGGTACACGATCGCCGCGCCGCGGGGCATCGACATCACGAAGTCGGCGAGGAGGGGACGCAGTGCGAGGTGCTCGACGCCGACGGTGTTGGTCACCACGGAGCCGTCGGGCAGCCCGATCACCGTGTCGTGCTCGATGCCGCCCCGGTGGGTGTGGAACACCGTGCCGGGAACGAGCGTGATGGTGTTCATCCGCCCCTTGGGGCCCGTCAGCTGGACGCGGTCCCCCGCGCGGAAGGGTCCGGAATGCTGCAGTGCCTCACCGGTCATCGGCGGGCCTCCGTCTCGGTCGTGGCCGGGCCTGAGCCGCGGTGCTCGGAGGACACCGACGCGAGGTCCGCGACGGTGCGGCCCGCGAGGGTGGGCCAGAGGGCGTAGGGGGCGGCGGGGTCCAGCTCGAGCTGGTGCGGGACGCCGATCGCCGCGGCACCGGAGGCGACGGCCGCGCCGAGGCCCGGGAGGGAGTCCTCGATCGCCACGCAGGCGGCGATGTCGACGCCGAGAGTGCTCGCAGCGAGGAGGTACGCCTCCGGATCGGGCTTGCTGCGCTCGACCATGTCCCCGCTGACGACGGCCGCGAAGGCGGGGAACGGGATCCGGTCGACGACGGCCGCGGCCATCCGCGAGATCGACATCGTGACCAGCGCCTGCGGTACTCCCGCGTCGGACACCGCGCGCAGCAGCTCGAGCGCGCCCGGGCGCCACGGGATGCTCACGGCCAGCCGGTCGACGACCTCGTCGGTCATCCGGTCGATGATCGCGTCGACGGAGAGGTCGACGCCCTTGCCCTGCAGGATGCGGGCGGCGGCCGGCAGGCCCGAGCCGACGAGTCCCATCGCGTCCTCGTGCGTCCACACTCCCCCGAAGGAGGAGACGAGCGCGTGCTCCGAGGCCATCCAGTACGGCTCGGTGTCGACGAGCGTCCCGTCCATGTCCCAGAGGACGGCGGCGGGGACGGCTGCTCCTTCGAGCGGCTCGGAGGACAGCGGCCGGGCGGAGGTCTCGGGAGTCACGAGCGACCATGGTACCGGCAGGGCCGCGCCCCTCCCCGGCCGCGGGCCGAGAGCGAACAGCGCGGTCGATCCCGCCGGGCGGGTGTACTGGAAGTCGTAGTACTGCTCGGC